>JASLID010000078.1 GCA_030153045.1 Flavobacterium sp. | reverse complement strand
CAGGTAAAGATACGAGGTTATCGCATCGAGCTTGGAGAGATTGAGAGTGTTTTAACTCAAATTGACTCAGTCAAACAAGCGGTAGTATTCACCAAGGCAGATATAAATGGTAATAAACGACTAGTAGGTTATGTCGTGGTAGAAGGAGAGTTTGATAAACAATACATCCAAGACCAGTTAAAGACTAAGTTACCTGACTACATGGTACCTCAGTTGTGGGTTACTTTAGAGAGAATTCCCTTGACCAGTAATGGCAAAGTAGATAAGAAAGCATTACCAGATCCAGATTTATCAGATTTATCCACAAAGAAGTATGTCGCCCCTAGAAATGAAATAGAAGAAAAGTTAGTAGCAATTTGGCAAGAAGTTCTTGGACTTGATAATATAGGTGTTGCCGATGATTTCTTCGAATTAGGAGGACACAGCTTAAATGCAACCAGATTAATCAGTATAGTTCACAAACAATTCGACCTGAAATTATCAATAGTAGATTTGTTTGACAATACAACCCTCGAGAATTTATCATTATTAATCGAAAACACAATAGCCTTCAGTACATATGAAAAAGCTGATGTTTCAATAGAAGAAAGTGAAAATTTCACGCTGTAGCTTTTTTATCAAAATATTAATATTTAAAAAATTAAAAATGAATCGTTTATTATTTGTTTTATTTATTCTAAGTAGTGCATTAAATGCCCAAGTCAAAGTTTCCGAAAAAGTCGTTGTTTCCGGAAAAGTCGTTTCCCTCGATAATAGTCCTTTAGATATTGTAAAAGTTACTCTTTTTTCTGACAAGTATGTTCCTGTAAAAAGTCAATTTACTGATGATAAAGGAGAGTTTAGTATAGAATATCAGACAGGTACATTTAAATTGGAAATCAGCAAGTTTGATAATGTATTATACACAAAAGATATTGTTCTGAATGAGAGTATTGACTTGGGAACAATTCAGGTTAATGATCAAAATGTTTTGGATGCTGTTGTCATTGTTAAAAAGAATGAAATAGTAGAAAGAAAGATTGACAGAACTGTTTTTAACGTTGAAAAAACTATCGGTGCTGCCGGTGGTGATGCATTGGATGCTTTGAAAATTACTCCTGGGATACTGGTGCAAAATAATAACATCGAAATGTTGGGTAAAAGCACAGTTAGGGTTTTGATAGATGATAAAATGCTTGAGTTAGGACAAGATGATTTAAGTAATTTATTAAAATCCATTCCTGCCGATAACATTAAAACCATTGAAGTCATAACAACACCTCCTGCTAAATATGATGCCATTGGTAACAGCGGATTAATAAACATTAAGTTGAAAAAGGCTAAAAAGGATTCAAAGAGTCTTTCTTTAGGTACTAGTTATTTGCACAGAGCATATGATGACGAAGGTGCTGTGACCAGTAACTTTATGTATAATGAAAAAAAGTTAAGTATTAATTCATCATTAAGTTATAGAGATGGTGCTGAATCGTTTATATATAAAGACCGAATCGAATACCCAACTGAATTATGGAACTCTGATCAGGTATTCAAAAGAATATATAAAAGAACTAATGCAGTTCTAAGCACGGAGTATGCAGTATCTCCAAAATGGACTTTAGGCTTTCAATACCTTGGTAATTTCAGTAAAGTAGAGGTGATCCGACCAGGAAATACCGTGGTTACGGATTACAATACTAATGATGTTTTAAAAAATATAGTATCTGACTCATATGTCAATCAAAAGCCGGTGCTTAATTCGATAAATATGTTTAATGAGATTAAATTGGATACTCTTGGAAGAAAAATGACTTTGAATTTGGATTATTTTAAATCTTCAAATAATGACAAAAGATCTTATGATGGTACTTCAGAAGTATATAATCCAGACGATACCCAGTATTTTAAAGGGATTAATATTAATAATCAAAAAACCAATCATTTTTCTGCTAAAATTGATGTTGAACTACCTAATAAGTTGTTCAATTTGAGTTTTGGAGGTAAGTTTTCAGCCTTAAAAACACAAAACGATATTGCTGCCTTCAATAGTGGGTTAGTTAATCAACCGGTGACTGATATACCGTTAACGAATAATGAATTTGATTATGACGAAAACATACAGGCAATGTATTTTTCTGGGAATAAAAAAATTGGAAATGATGTGGAAGTCCAAATGGGACTGAGGTTGGAAGCTACCCAAACAAAATCTTTTAATGCAAGTTTAGATGAATCAGTAAGTAGTGATTACACAAAACTTTTTCCTTCGCTCAATATATCCTATTCTCCAAAAGAAAATTCGACTTTCAGATTTGGTTATAACAGAAGAATAGGAAGACCAAGTTATTCAACCCTGAACCCGAACATCACTTACATAAACGCGTTTCTAAGCATACAGGGTAACCCGTTTCTAAGGCCTTTCTTTATAGATAATTTCGAAGTAAGTTATACATATAAAAAATTAGAGAGTAAGCTTTATTACAGTATAGAGAACAACATGTACAGTCAAATTGGTATCCCTGATACTGATAACTTTACTGTTAGGCTTAGCCATAGAAACATGTTCAATGTAAAAAGATATGGAGTTTCAGAACTTTATACTTTTAATAAGTTTCCATGGTGGACCAGTAATAACACTTATATTTTAAATTATTTGACTTCTGAAGCCGAAGGCATTCCTGCGGAGGGCGTGGATGGTTTTTATACATCGATGACAAGTAACAATGAATTTACTTTAAATACAGCTAAAACCTTATTGTCAAATCTTAACCTTGTTTATTCACCAATAGCAACTTATGGAGTGAACAGAATGAAATCTTCAGGTTCTGTTTCATTTACTATTCAATATTTATTACTTAACAAAGATTTGAAAATCTCACTGAGAGCGAATGATATTTTAAAAACAGATAAAATGAGGTTTGGTTCAACCGTGAATGGAGTATATCGATTTGGGGACTATTATTCTGACACCAGATACGTGCAATTATCTTTAAATTATAGATTCGGAAGTAGCAAAATAAATGTTAAGAACAGAGAAACTGGGAACGCTGACGAAAGAAGCAGAACAGGAAATTAATTATTTAAAGCATGCAAACATTACTAAAAAGATTAAACTCATTAAATATAAAACTTAATTTATTAGATGAGAAGCTGGATATAAATGCCCCTAAAGGGGTAATGACTCAGGAGTTATTAGAAGAAATTAAGTTTAATAAGCAAGAAATAATTAATTTTTTAAAACGTTCACAAGGTAGTAATACTACGTATAAAAATATACCCAATGTAGATCAACAAGAAACGTATGTAATATCTTCAGCACAGAAAAGATTGTGGCTTCTATCCCAGATGGAAAATCAAAATGCAGCTTATAATATTTCTAGTGTATTCGAATTCAATGGAAACTTAGATTTACTAATACTCGAAGATGTTTTTCAGGCGTTATTTCAAAGACATGAGTCTTTGAGAACGGTATTTGTTGAAACAGTAGACGCTGAAATAAGACAACGAATTGTTGATTTTAACGATCTCAATTTTAAGATTCAAATAGTTGATGCAACTAATGGGATTTCTGATGAAAATCTAAGTGATGTTATCGAAAAAGAAATAAAGCTTCCGTTTGATTTATCAGAGGATTGCTTAATGCGTGTTAAACTAATTAAAAAATCAGAGGACACTTTTATATTTATTTTGGTGATGCATCATATTGTTAGCGATGGATGGTCAATGGAAGTAATGATTAATGAACTATTCATTTTATACAATGCTTTTCTGAATAATAATCATAACCCATTACTACCCTTAGAAATACAATATAAAGATTATGCGTCTTGGCAGCAAGCTCAAATCAGAGATGATAATTCACAAATGCATAAAGCGTATTGGCTTAAACAATTTGAAGGAGATATTTCTAGATTAGATTTACCAAAAAGACAGATCAAATCAAATGAAGATAAGCTAAGCGTAAACTCAATAAATAGAAATTTTGATGCTACCCTTTTAGAGAAATTTTCTGCCCTGTGTAAATCTCAGGATTCCACTTTGTTTATGGGGTTGGTAAGTGTTTTAAATGTATTGTTTTATAAGTATACAAATCAGAACGATATAATAATAGGTAGTCCTATCGCTGGTAGAGAGCACTCTGATTTACTAAATCAAATAGGATTTTATGTAAACACGCTGGCTTTACGAACACGATTTGACGAAAAAAATAAATTTATTGATTTACTCTCTAATGTCAGAGATGTTACTTTAGGTGCCTATGAGCATCAAATATATCCGTTTGATGAGCTGATTGAAAATTTAAGTATAAAAAGAGAGCCAAATAAAAATCCTTTATTTGATGTAATATTCACGCTACAGAACATAGATAATCTTGAAAAGGATTCACAACAAGTAGCCGGTATTAACATTTTAGACTACAAACATGAAGAAAAGGTGCTCACTAAATTTGATTTAGAATTTACTTTTTCTGAGTTTGGTAATGGACTAAATTTTAATCTGACTTTCAATCCCGATATCTATTCATATGAATTTGCAGAGAAGATTGTTGCTCATTTTGGTACTATAATAGAAAATGTACTTACTGAATCTCACCTTCCTATTTCAGATGTTAGTTATTTATCCCAAGATGAAATTAAACAAGTAGTAGTAGATTTTAATAGTACTGAATCAGATTACCCGAAGGATAAAACAATTGTAGATTTATTTGAAGAGCAGGTAGCAAAAACGCCAAATAATATAGCTGTTGTTTTTGAAGAAACGAGACTAACATATGAGGAACTTAATAAGCTAACCAATCAATTAGGCCTTTATTTAAGAGAAAAGTACAACATTGTACCTGATGATTTTGTTGGAATTAAGCTGGATCGAAGCGAAAGGATGATTGTGGCTTTATTGGGTGTCTTAAAGTCCGGAGCAGCTTATGTCCCTATTGACCCAAGTTACCCGCAAGAAAGAGTCGATTATATAGAAAAAGACAGTAATTGCAAAATAGTAATTGATGAGGTACTACTGGCTGAATTTGACAAAAGACAACAAGAATATTCTACTTCAAATCTTGAAAAAATAAGCCAACCGAATGATTTAGCTTATGTAATTTATACTTCGGGAACAACAGGAAACCCAAAAGGAGTAATGGTGGAGCATAAAAATGTTACCAACCTAATAAATTCGCAAACGAAGCAGTTTAAGATTGAAGAGGATGAAAATATATTGCAATTTTCTAATATTTCTTTTGATGCCTCAGTAGAACAAATATTTTTAGCTCTTTTGAATGGGGCTTCTTTAAATGTTCCTAATAAGAATACTATAGTTGATGCCGAAAAGTTAGCTGCTTTTATTGAGGAATACAAGATTACGCATTGTCATGCTGTGCCATCAGTATTGGAAAAGATTGGGTCAGGAAAGTTTCCGTTTTTGAAACGTATGATTTCGGGAGGAGATATCTGTTCTGCCGAATTGGCTAATAAATGGAGCAAATATTGTGATTTTTACAATGAATACGGTCCAACCGAAACTACTGTTACTTCAATCGAGTTTCTGTATAATGAAAGCATGCCATTTTCGATTGGCCGCCCAATTGATAACACTCAGGTATATCTGTTAGACAACAATTTAAAGCCTGTATCTGTTGGTGTAGTCGGTAAAATGTATGTTTCAGGCGCTGGTGTGACACGTGGTTATTTGAACAGACCGGAATTGACAGCTGAAAAATTCATCAACAACCCGTTTGTTTCTGGTACCAAAATGTACGATACAGGCGATTTGGGACGTTGGCTGCCTGATGGTAATATTGAATTTTTGGGAAGAAACGACAATCAGGTAAAAATTCGCGGATTCAGAATTGAATTAGGCGAAATTGAAGCATGTCTTTTACAATTTTCAGATGCCATTAAACAAGCTGTTGTTGAAGCAAAAGCTGTAAATGGGGAAAAAGTATTAGTTGCTTATTACATTGTCGATTCTGAAATAGAAAAAACAGAAATCAGAAATTATCTTCAAAGTAAATTGCCAGAATACATGGTACCAGCTTTTTATGTTGTTTTAGAAAACATGCCTTTAACAGCTAATGGTAAGGTAGATCGAAAAGCATTGCCAAGTATTTCCGGAGAAGATATTATCCGAAAAGAATATGTAGCTCCAAGAAATGAAGACGAACAAAAAATTGTCGAAATATGGCAAGAAGTCCTTGGAGTTGATAAAATAGGAATTACTGATAATTTCTTTGAACTGGGCGGACACAGCCTTATTGTAGGACAAATTATAAACAGGTTAAACAAACAACTAAATAAAAAAGTTACTTTCAAGAATTTCTTTGCAAATGCAACGATAGAAACTTTAGGAGGAGTTTTAAACCAAGAGGAGTATATGGCAATACCTCAAGCTCCCGTGATGGATAGTTATCCTTTGACAGGTTCGCAGTATAGGTTGTGGCTTTTAAGCCAGTTCGAAAGTGGGTCATTGGCCTACAATATGCCTTCGGCTATAAAATTTGTGGGTACTTTGAATAAAGCTAAATTCAATGAAACACTTAACTTGTTAATTCAAAGACATGAAATACTAAGAACTAGCTTTAAAAATGATAGCGAAGATCAAGTACGCCAATACATAACGCCAATTGACGAAATTAACTTCGTTGTAACCGAAAAAGATTTCACAAACCACAGCAATCAAAATGTTGCCGTATTGCAATATTTGGAAGAACAGAACAATCTGGCTTTTAATTTAGAACAAGCTCCACTAATTAGAGCTTCACTGATTAAATTGAAAGAGAATGAACATGTTTTTTTCCTTTCAATGCATCACATCATCGGTGATGGATGGTCTATGGAATTAATTGTTTCCGAGGTCGTAAAAATATACAATGCCATTATTGAAAATCAACCTGTTGATTTACCTGAATTAAATATTCAATACAAGGATTTTTCGGTTTGGTTTAATAACAAAATGAAACAGGAAGAATACCAAAAATCAAAAGAATATTGGCTAAACCAATTTACTGGAGAATTGCCTACAATTGATCTTCCTAGCTTTAAGAAAAGACCTTTGGTACAAACTTTTAATGGAAATTATAAGTTGTATCAATTTTCAGGTGAATTTCTTGAGAAAATAAAAGTTTTTTCAAAAGAGCATGATGCCACTCTCTTTATGGTATTAATGGCTGGTGTTAAGACGTTGTTGCACCGTTATAGCAATCAGGATGATATTATTATCGGTACACCTATAGCGGGGAGGGAACACCCAGATTTAGAAAACCAAATCGGACTTTACCTGAATACATTGGCTATCAGAACTAAGTTTGAACAAGGGGATGACTTTTTAGAAATTTTAAATAAAGAAAAAGAAGCACTTTTAAATGCTTACCAACACCAAAATTATCCTTTTGATGAATTGGTCGGTAATCTGAGTCTGAAGCGTGATCTTAGCCGTTCGACCCTGTTTGACGTGATGATTGTGCTTCAAAATCAAGCACAATTAAATAATTTAACAAATAATACAAACTTAGCTGGATTGCAGGCTGAATTATTTGATTTTGAAAGTAATACATCAAAATTTGATCTGGCTTTTACTTTCTTCGAAACACAACAATTGCAACTTAATATTACCTATAACACTGATATTTACGATTCGTTGTTTATAGATTCTATATTCAGTCATCTTGAAAATGTGTATAATGAAGTAATCAGTAATCCTAGACAATCAATAGAAACGTTAGATTATTTGTCAATTGCTGAGAAAACTAAATTAGTAGTAGATTTTAATAATACAAAAGTTGATTATCCGAGTGATAAAACAATAGTTGATTTGTTTGAAGAGGAGGTTGAAAAGGCACCAAATAGTACAGCTGTTATTTTTGAGGAGGTTGAACTGACATATGAAGAATTTAATAAACGAGCCAATCGATTCGGCCATTATTTAAGAGAAAAATATAATATCGTACCTGATGATTTAGTTGGAATCAAACTGGATCGAACAGATAGAATGATTGTTGCCATCTTTGGAATTCTAAAATCCGGAGCGGCTTACGTTCCTATTGATTCTAGTTATCCACAAGAAAGAATCGATTATATAGAAAAAGACAGTAATTGCAAAATAATAATTGATGATGCTGTACTTGAAGAATTTGACAAAATACAACAAGAATATTCCAGCTCAAATCTTGAAAAAATCAATCAACCGAATGATTTAGCATACATTATGTATACCTCTGGGACAACAGGAAATCCAAAAGGGGTAATGATTGGGCATGGAAATGTAATTAGATTGGTTAGGCCTTGTTTAGCTCCTCCTTTAAATTCAGAAAGCATATTGCTCAGTACAGGATCTATCTCTTTTGATGCAACAACGATTGAATATTTTGGAACCTTATTGAATGGGGCAAAACTAATACTTGTAAAACAGGATGTTCAGTTAAATTTAGATAGATTGGCAGAGGCTATTCAAGCCAATAATGTCAATAGTATTTTTATGACTGCTTCTTGGTTCAATCAAGTGGTGGAGAATAAAGTTTCACTTTTTGAAACGATAAATCAAATGATGGTTGGAGGGGATATAGTTTCTCCCACTCATGTACAAAAATTATTTGATAACTATCCAACTATAAAAATCGTAAACGGGTACGGTCCAACAGAAAACACTACACTTTCAACCAGTTATGATATTAGACCAAACGAATACAATTCAATTCCAATTGGTAAACCGATACCAAATTCACAGGTTTATATCTTAGACAATGCTTTACAAACTACCTCAATAGGGGTAATAGGCAAAATATATGTCTCAGGAGCAGGTGTTGCAAGAGGTTATTTGAATAAACCGGAATTGACGGTAGAAAAATTCATAGAGAATCCATTTATTTTAGGTACAAAAATGTACGATACAGGCGATTTAGGTCGTTGGTTACCTGATGGTACTATTGAATTTTTAGGAAGAAATGACAATCAGGTAAAAATTCGTGGATTTAGAATTGAATTAGGCGAAATAGAGACGAGCCTTTTACAATTTTCGGATGCCATAAAACAAGTGGTTGTTGAGGCAAAAGAAGTAAACGGAGAGAAAGTATTAGTAGCCTATTATACTGCTGATTCGGAGGTAGAAAAGACGGAAATCAGAAGCCATCTTCAAAGTAAATTGCCAGAGCACATGATACCTGCTTTCTATGTTGTTTTAGAAAATATGCCTTTAACATCTAATGGTAAAACAGACCGGAAAGCGTTACCGAGTATTTCAGGCGAAGATATTATCCGAAGAGAATATGTAGCACCCAGAAATGAAGACGAACAAATAATGGCCGAGATATGGCAGGAAGTACTTGGAGTCGATAAAGTAGGGATTACTGATAATTTCTTTGAATTGGGCGGACACAGTCTTCTTGTAGCACAAGCTATTAATAGACTAAATAAGCAATTAAATAAAACAGTATCGTTTAAAGACTTTTTCTCCAGTCCTACAATAGAAACTTTATGCGAAGTATTAAATCAAGAGGAATATGTAGCCATACCGCTGGCTCCTGTTATGGAAAGTTATCCATTATCAGGTTCTCAGTATAGATTTTGGATTTTGAGCCAGTTAGAAAATGGCTCTTTAGCTTACAATATGCCTTCGGCTATAAAATTAGTGGGGCATTTGGATAAAGCTAAATTCAACGAAACTTTCAGATTGTTGATCCAAAGACATGAAATATTAAGAACAAGTTTTAAAAGCGATTCAGAAGGTCAAGTACGCCAATACATAACCACAATTGACGAAATTAACTTTGCTGTAACCGAAAAAGATTTTACAAACCACAGCAATCAGAGTGTTGCAGTATTGCAATATTTAGAAGAACAAAACAGTCAAGCTTTTAATTTAGAACAAGCGCCTTTAATAAGAGCTTCACTGGTTAAATTGAAAGAAGATGAGTATGTCTTTTTCCTTTCAATGCACCATATCATCGGAGATGGATGGTCCATGGAATTAATTGTTGCAGAGGTTGTAAAAATATACAATGCCATTATTGAAAATCAGCCTGTTGATTTACCGAAACTAAATATTCAATACAAGGATTATTCGGTTTGGATTAATGATAAAATGCAACAGGAAGAATACCAAAAATCAAAAGATTATTGGTTGAATCAATTCAAAGGAGAATTGCCTACAATAGAGCTTCCTACTTTTAAGCAAAGACCTTTGGTGCAAACATTTAACGGAAGTTATAAGTCACATCAATTTTCAAGTGAATTTCTTGGGAAAGTAAAAGCTTTTTCAAAAGAGCATGATGTTACTCTCTTTATGACATTAATGACAGGCGTAAAAACCTTGCTGCATAAATACACTAACCAGGATGATATTATCATCGGTACGCCAATAGCAGGAAGGGAACATCCGGATTTAGAAAACCAAATCGGACTTTATCTCAATACATTGGCTATCAGGACTAAGTTTGAACAAGGTGATGACTTTTTGGGAATTTTAAATAAAGAAAAAGAAACCCTTTTAAGTGCTTATCAACACCAGAATTATCCTTTTGATGAATTGGTTGCTAATTTGAATCTAAAGAGGGATCTCAGCCGAGCAGCACTATTTGATGTAATGGTAGTATTACAAAATCAAACACAATTAAATAATTTATCAAACAACACAACTTTGGTTGGATTGCAGTCGGAATTGTTTGATTTTGAAAATAATACATCAAAATTCGATATCAATTTCACATTTGTTGAGGCCGAACAATTATACCTTAATATCACTTATAACACGGATATTTATGATTCGTTGTTTATAGATTCCATATTCAGCCATCTTGAAAATGTATATAATGCAATAATTGAAAATCCGAAGCAATCAATAGAAAATTTAGATTATCTGTCAATAGCTGAAAAAACAAAATTAATTGTAGATTTTAATAATACTGAAGCAGATTACCCAAAGGATAAAACAGTTTTAGATTTATTTGAAGAGCAGGCAGAAAAAACACCAAATAATATAGCTGTTGTTTTTGAAGAAACGAAACTGACTTACTCGGAGCTTAATGTTAAAACCAATCAGCTAGGACGCTATTTAAGAGAGAATTATGATATTGTACCTGATGCTTTAGTTGGGATTAAACTGGACCGAAGCGAAAAGATGATTGTGGCTTTATTGGGAGTTTTAAAATCTGGGGCTGCTTATGTTCCTATTGACCCAAGTTATCCACAGGAAAGAATTGAGTATATAGAAAAAGACAGTGATTGCAAAATAGTAATTGATGATTTACTACTAGCTGAATTTGACAAAAGACAGCAAGAATATTCTACTTCAAATCTTGAAAAAATAAGTCAACCGAATCATTTAGCATATGTGATTTATACTTCGGGAACAACAGGAAATCCAAAAGGAGTAATGGTGGAGCATACAAACGTTATCAATCTAATAAAATCTCAAACAAAACAGTTTGGAATTGATGATAGCGAAAGGATTCTCCAACTTTCAAACTTTTCTTTTGACGCATCTGTAGAGCAAACATTCTTAGCACTCTTAAATGGAGCAAGTTTATATATTTTGCCAAGAAAAGTACTATTGGATGAAAATGAATTAGAATTGTACATATTCAAGAATAAAATTACCCATTTTCATTCAGTTCCGTCAGTAGTAAGTAAATTAAAACCTTCAAGTAAATATAGTTTGAAAAGGGTTTTATCAGGAGGAGACATTTGTCCTGAAAAATTGGCAGAATCTTGGAGTTCTATTTGTGATTTTTATAATAAATATGGTCCGACTGAGACTACAGTTACCTCGATAGAATTCTTTTATAATAAAAATATGCCGTTTAGTATTGGTCGTCCAATTTCTAACACCCAGATATATATATTAGATAATAATTCACAACCGGTATCTGTTGGGGTAATAGGTAAAATTTACATTTCTGGTGCAGGAGTGACCCGCGGTTATTTGAATAAACCGGAATTAACGGCCGAAAAATTTGTCGATAATCCATTTGTTTCAGGTACTAAAATGTATGATACAGGTGACGTGGGCCGTTGGTTTCCTAATGGCAATATTGAATTTTTGGGAAGAAACGACCATCAGGTAAAAATCCGTGGATTCAGAATTGAATTAGGTGAAATAGAAACGAGTCTTTTACAATTTTCGAATGCCATAAAACATGCAGTTGTTGACGCAAAAGAAATAAACGGAGAGAAAGTATTAGTTGCTTATTATACTGTAGGTTCTGAGATAGAAAAAACGGAAATCAGAAACTATCTTCAAAGTAAATTACCAGAACACATGGTGCCTGCTTTCTATGTTGATTTGGAAAATATGCCTTTAACGCCTAATGGAAAAATTGATAGAAAAGCATTACCAAGTATTTCTGGCGAAGATATTATCCGAAAAGAATATGTAGCACCAAGGAATCAAACCGAACAAAAAATTGCAGAAATATGGCAGGAAGTTCTTGGAGTTGATAAAGTAGGAATTACTGATAATTTCTTTGAATTGGGCGGACACAGCCTTATGGTAGCACAAATCATAAATAGGTTAAACAAACAATTAAATAAAAAAGTTACTTTCAAGGATTTCTTTTCTAATGCAACGATAGAAGCTTTAGGTGAAGTTTTAAATCAAGAGGAATATGTAGCAATACCTCAGACTCCTGTGATGAGAAGTTACCCATTGACAGGCTCTCAGTATAGGTTGTGGGTTTTGAGCCAGTTAGAGAATGGGTCATTGGCTTACAATATGCCTTCTGCCATAAAATTAGTGGGTACTTTGAATAAAGCTAAATTCAATGAAACGCTTAATTTATTAATCCAAAGGCACGAAATATTAAGAACCAGTTTTAAAAATGACAGCGAAGATCAAGTGCGTCAATATATCACACCAATTGACGAAATTAACTTTGCTGTAGCCGAAAAAGACTTCACAAATCAAAGTAACCAAAGTGTTGCCGTATTGCAATATTTAGACGAACAAAACAGTCTGACTTTTAATTTAGAACAAGCTCCGTTATTACGTGCTTCGTTGATTAAACTGAAAGAAGATGAGCATGTTTTTTTCCTTTCAATGCACCATATCATTGGCGATGGATGGTCCATGCAAATACTGGTTGACGAAATTGTGAAAATATACAATGCTATTATAGAAAACCAGCCAGTTGATTTACCCGAATTAAATATTCAATACAAAGATTATTCGGTTTGGATTAATGATAAAATGCAACAGGAAGAGTATCAGAAGTCAAAAGAATATTGGTTAAATCAATTCAAAGGGGAATTAGCAACATTAGAAATCCCTAGTTTTAAGAAAAGACCTTTGGTACAAACTTATAATGGGAATGATAGGTCACATCAATTTTCAGGAGAATTTTTAGCAAAGCTGAAGGCTTTTTCAAAAGAATATGATGCCACTCTCTTTATGGTATTGATGGCCGGTATAAAAACTTTGTTGCACCGATACAGCAGTCAGGATGATATTATTGTCGGTACACCAATAGCAGGAAGGGAGCACCCAGATTTAGAAAACCAAATCGGACTTTACCTTAATACTCTGGCTATAAGAACAAAGTTTCAACAAGGTGATGGCTTTTTAGAGATTTTAAATAAAGAAAAAGAAGCACTTCTAAATGCTTACCAACATCAAAATTATCCGTTTGATGAATTGGTCGGGAATCTGAATCTTAAGAGAGATCTTAGCCGTTCGGCCTTGTTTGATGTGATGGTAATACTTCAAAATCAAGGGCAATTGAATAATTTGGGAAGTAACACAAATTTGACCGGATTGCAGGCAGAATCATTTGATTTTGAGAACAAGACATCAAAATTTGATCTGAATTTTACATTTGTAGAAGGAGATCAATTGTATCTGACAGTTACCTATAACACAGACATCTATGATTCGTTGTTTATAGATCTTATATTCAGTCATCTGAATAATGTATATGATGAAATCATTAAAAATCCTAAGAAATCCATAGATGAGTTAGAGTATCTGTCAATTGATGAGAAAACAAAATTCGTGACAGATTTTAACAATACACAAGTCGAATATCCTCTGGATAAAACAATGGTAGATTTGTTTGAAGAACAGGCTGAAAAAACACCTGATGCAATTGCTGTTGTTTTTGAAGAACTTCAATTAACATACAAAGAGCTTAATGAACAAGCCAATCAATTAGGTCATTATTTAAGGGAGAATTATAAAATAAAAACTGAGGATTTAGTTGGAATTAAATTAGAGCGAAGTGAAAAAATGATTATCACCCTCTTGGGAATCCTAAAATCCGGAGCAGCTTACGTGCCAATTGATCTTTCGTATCCTCAGGAAAGGATCGATTATATTGAGAAAGACAGTAATTGTAAAATAGTAATTGATGAAAATGTATTTCAATCATTTTATAGTAATCAGGAGGAATATTCTAAATCAAATATTGTAAGCACAAACACCGCAAATGATTTAGCTTACATCATTTACACATCCGGTACTACCGGTAACCCGAAAGGAGTTATGATCGAGCACCGAAATGCAGTAGAACTCATTCATTGGTCAATTACGGAGTTTGACAGCAATAAGTTTGATACAGTATATGCCGTAACCTCATATTGTTTTGATTTATCGGTTTTCGAAATATTTTATACGCTTTCAATCGGCAAGAAAATTAAGTTGTTAAAAAATGGACTGGAACTTAAAAAGCATATAGGAAAAGACAGGAATACACTCATAAATACGGTTCCTTCCGTTGTGAGCCAACTTTTGGATGACGGAGTTTCATTCGAATCAGTAGGTATTTTGAATATGGCTGGAGAACCAATTCCACACAGTGTAATACAAAGATTGCCTTTAGAACAGGTGGAGGTGTATAATTTATACGGTCCATCGGAAGATACAACTTACAGTACTTATTTCAAGATCAAACAAAAACATTATGTTACGATTCCTGTAGGTAAACCGATTTCTAATTCTCAGGTGTATATTTTGGATCCGAAATTACAAGTAGTATCCACCGGTGTATTTGGTAAAATATATGTAGCGGGAGCAGGGGTGGCCAGAGGTTACCTGAATAAACCGGAATTGACTGCAGAGAAATTCATCAGCAATCCATTTGCTACAGATACAAAAATGTACGACACAGGTGATTTAGGCCGTTGGTTACCCGATGGTATGATTGAATTTTTGGGCAGAAATGACCACCAGGTAAAAATTCGCGGATTCAGAATTGAATTGGGCGAGATTGAAACACGTCTTTTGCAATTTTCGAATGCTATTAAACATGTGGTTGTTGAGGCAAAAGAAATAAATGGTGAAAAAGTATTAGTCGCTTATTATACTGCCGATTCAGAGATTGAAAAGACCGAAATCAGAAATTACCTTCAAAGTAAATTACCGGAATACATGGTGCCTGCTTTCTATGTTGTTTTAGAAAATATGCCTTTAACACCGAATGGTAAAACAGACCGAAAAGCATTACCAAGTATTTCCGGCGATGATGTTATCCGAAATGAATATGTGGCACCAAGAAATGAAGAGGAACAGAAAATTGCTGAAGTATGGCAGGAAGTGCTTGGAATTGACAAAGTAGGTATTACCGATAATTTCTTTGAACTGGGCGGAAATAGTATTTCGGCAATAAACTTAGTTACGAAAATGAACAAATCGTTCTTAACAAGTTACCCTTTGGATTTGTTATTTCACTACAATCGTATAAGTGAGTTAGTAAAATTTCATACCAATACTATTATGGATAGTGATTATTATGAATACGGTAATAAAAATGATAATCAAAATATTGTTTTTGCCTTTCCACCTATATCAGGTTACGGCAGTGCCTATACAGACTTATTCCAAAATATCAATTCATGCAAGTTTGTGTCTTTTAATTTCATTGAAAATAAAGATAATCTGATTGCTTACTATGCTGATAAGATTAATGAAATTCAAAAAGAAGGAGACATTGTTTTATTTGGTTGGTCTGCCGGAGGGGTAATCTCATATGAAGTAGCCAATTATCTGATAAATAAATTAGATAGAAATGTATCTAAGATAATAATGTTTGACACGATTATTTTCAATAAAGAAGATTTAACCGAAGATCTGTTACTTGAACTGCATGATCCTGAAATGGAAAACGATGAAAATATGCGGGAAGTATTGATTAAAGCTGAACAGAAACAGAAAAATTATATTGAGTATTTAAGGAATGTATCCTATCAGGATAAATTACAGATAGAATTAGATCTTTTAAGAGTCAAAAGTGACGAATACAGAAATTGGGAAGCACACTTTGAAAAAGTAAATTATTTAACTGGACAAGGAGAACATCACAAAATGTTAGAAGGAGACAATTTAGTGCATAACAAAGGAGTATTGTGCGGATTATTGGAAAAAGTACATGATTCTGAACTTATCGCCCAATAATAATTTAATGTTTTAAAGAATTAACGAATTCATCAATGAAAAATATATTTTTAAGTTTATTACTAATGCCATTTTTAAGTTTTTCCCAATCAGGAGATGATAAAGAAAAAAACACTGCTGAAGAGGTCACCGAAAAACGCTACAGTATAGCTATAAATTCGGATTATAAATACAATAATTTTCCAAGCCATAACACCGGGATCGATGTGGTATTTAATGATAAGAAATGGAAAATTAACTCAAGTTTAAACTACGGAAAAACGAATCATTTCTGGGATAGTGATGTAAGTACATTTTACCCGGATTTGTCATTTATCGGAAGAAGAACAAGTTATCTTAGAACCATTAGCTTTTTGGGTTTTATTGACATTCAATACCAAATTTCAGAAAAAACAAAAATAAATGTCTTTTTAAAGAATGAACTGGATGAGGGTAAAATGAATGTTGACGATCATATAAGGATATATGATAATCAAAATGTATTAGTAAGAAACTATTTAGGCCGTAAAATTTCGGATCAGAATAGTAATCAAAATGCGGTAAATCTTTTGTTAAGACATGATTTTAATAAAGAAAATCATTTTTTAACAATTGAAACTGATTGGATGAAAAGAACAGGTTGGGCTAATCCAGCTGTTAAAGGACAAGACTATGCGCCGGATGGGACAGCCATCCCAAACAGATCATATGATACCTATAATGATAATAATGTAGATATTGATATCTATTCCTTAAACGGATTGGTAAATATACCTTCAAAATGGTTTGATTTTGCAATCGGTGGGAAATGGGTATTTGTAGAATCGGATTATGATACAAAAAATTTCATAAAAATTAATTCTGATTACGAGCAAGATTTATCACTATCCCCATTCTGTAAGTATATTGAAAACAGGCAGTCTATCTTCACAGATCTCAAAAAATCAATAGAAAAATGGGATTTTAAAATCGGACTTAAATTTGAAAATACTTTAGTAAAAGGTTCAGTTTCGGATACAGACGAGGAAAAAATAGACAATACCTACAATAATTTTCTCCCGGCAATAAGCGCTAAGTACAGTTTTAGTGAAGAAAATAAGCTGACTTTTAGTTATAAGAAAAGTCTGAACAGACCAATATTTAGATTCATCAATCCTGCCACAGGTATTTATAATGCTTATGAGAATTATACCGGAAATTCATTTGTAAACCCGTCAATATCACATAACCTGAATTTATCGTATTTATTCAAACCTAATTATAGCATAGGTTTTTCATACACAAAAACAAAAGGTAACATTGGGGCATTAACAAATTTCAATGCGGATAATATAATGGGTCATAAAGTATTGAACTATCTGGATTTGAATACCTATCAACTTACAGCAAATAAAAGTTTCAAATACTTAGATTTTATGGAAACTGATTTTCAATTGCAAGGTTTTTATAAATCTACCCAATCTCTTGTTTCAGTCATAAACGATTTGGATATGTGGGGATGGTACGGGAAGATAAACAATCAGTTTTATCTCAATAAATCCAAAACCATTTCTGGTGATTTAAATTTTTGGTATCTCTCTAAAACGATTGACAGGGAATATGTATTTGAAGACCGCTATGCCTTAAATTTTGGAATGAACTTTTTACTGCTTAAGCAAAATTTAACAGTTAACATCAATGTGACAGATGCTTTGAGATCTATGGATGAATATGCAGAATCAAGAATTGATAATATAAATCAGGATTATAGAAACTATTGGCAACCTAGGGCTTTTAAAATAGCGGCAACATACAAATTTGGAAACAAAAAATTAAACTATAACGAAAGGATGGCTTCAAATGCAACGGATCATAACCGATAAGACTTAGAAACCGTATAAAATTAAATCATAAAAACAATTTTTACTAATAAATTAAAAACCAATTAAAATGAAAACTAAAAGAACATTATTAGCATTGCTTGTCGTATTATTTTCAAATATCAATGCGCAAAGTCAAGACAAAGCACAGATTGAGAAAACACTTGAAACCTATTTTGATGGATGGCAAACAGGTGATACACTTAAATTAGGAAAAGTAATACACTTAACATGTAAGCTCAAAAATGTAAAAGCGAATCAAGTTGAAGTAATTGAGAGAAAAGCTTATTTAAGTAGGTTTGAGTTGCACCCTAAAGCAGAAAACACAGGAGGTAAAATTATCAATATTGATATAACAGGGAATACTGCAGCTGCAAAGTGTGTAATTGAAACACCAAAGATGTTAATTACAGATTACTTCAATTTAATGAAAGTAAATGAGCAATGGTATATAGTGGATAAAATTTTCAGCAGAGCCGAAAAAAAATAAACAACTAGAACTACACATGAATAACCAAACTAAATACCAACTGTTTTTGCTTCACTTTGCAGGAGGAAACCAATTTTCATTTGAATTTCTCAAAAAAGAGATGACAAATGTCAATTTTATTCCTCTTGAATTACCCGGAAGAGGAAAAAGACACCGAGAGGAATTAATTAAAAATAAAAATCAGGCTATCGAGGATTATTACAATCAAATAAGATCTTTAAGAAATGGTGAGCCTTACATGATTTATGGTCACAGTATGGGGGCAACTCTGGGGCTTTCAGTAGCTGCAAAATTAGAAGCTGTTGAAGATAGCCCTGAATTGCTTGTAGTATCCGGAAATGCCGGGCCTGGTGTCAAGAGAATCAAAGATTTTCTTTATTATCAACTTGATGAATCAAGATTTAAAGAGGAACTTATAGACCTAGGAGGAATACCAACTGAAGTAACTGAAAACGACGAACTGTTCAATTATTTTTTGCCTATAATCAAAGCTGATTTTGAATGTATTGAGAAGGATTCGTTTTCTGAAAAAGATCTAAAACTGAAAACACCCATTCACGCATTAATGGGATCTGATGAAGATAATTCCAATTTAATAGAAAACTGGAAAAATTTTACAATAAACAAATTTACTCATGAAATATTAAATGGGAATCACTTTTTCATCCATAATCATGCAGATAAATTGGCAAGCATTTTTACAAACAAATTTTACAAACAATTAACTTACTAAAACGACTATGCTCAAGATAAAATTTTCACAAGCCATTTACCTTTTGCTCTACGCCATTCCAAATACTATTCTTAGTTTCGGAATCATATACATTATGAACAATGTCATTTCCGGCAAAGAAGGTTTCTTAACTGATTATATGGGAATCGTATTCGTATCAGTGGTAATTTATACGTATTTGTTGAACATTATTTTTCAAAAGAAAATTAATAAATACTCCTTTGAAATATTATATGAAAATGAAAAAAAGATATTTAACAAAATATTGAAAACTCCATTGCTAACTCTCGAAAAATTAGGGGCACAACGATTTTATACTGCAATCGAGGATTTAAGGGTGTTTTCAACCTTTCCTGAAGTAGTTACCCATACTATTAATTCATTATTAATGCTACTACTTTGCATGGGATATCTATTCACGCTATCAGTTTCATCTGCATTAACAGTTATTACTTTGATCGTTTTAATAGCTGTTACCTATTTTCTGGTAATCAGTACGATGTCTCAAAAAGTAGCCACTCTTAGGAAACATAATGAGCATTATTACAAATATGTTGATGATGTAATTAAAGGTTTTAAAGGTTTTAAATTAAGTGGGTTAAGAAGAGAAAATCTAATGAAAAAGCATTTGTCTCCCAACAGAGAAGATGCAAAAATTTTAGATTTTAATATAAACTATGTTTTTCTATCTATCAATCTGATAAGCCAATATGGGTTGTATTTAGTAATAGGGGTTATACTTTTCTTATTGCCACAAATTGGATTGCTTCAAAGAGAGGATGTTATTTCTTATGTTGTGGTCTTATTATTTATCTCAGGTCCAATTAACAACTTGATTAATATGCAAAATATTTATACAAGATTGTCAGTCGCCAACACGAGAATTAATAATTTTTTAAAGGATTTTGATACTGTTGAAACAGCTGTTGAAATTCAAAATTCTACGCCTGAAGCGTTTAATTCTTTAGCTTTTAATAATATTAGTTTTGCTTATGAAAATGATGCTGCGGAAAAAACCTTCGCTTTAGGACCAATAAACCTATCGATAGAAAAGGGAGAAACAATATTTGTTATTGGAGGAAATGGTAGTGGTAAAAGTACTTTTATCAACATCTTAACAGGTATGTATCAACCTTCAGAAGGAGAAGTAATATTAAATGAGCAGACCAACATCAAGCAAATGACAGCCACTCAGAACCTGATATCGGCAGTTTTTACAGACAATCATATATTTTCTTATAATTATGACGATTATTCATTAGAGAACAACAAAGATTATCAGGAATTGTTACGAATAATGGAATTGGATAAAGTGATTTTAGATGATAAAGAAGATTCTGCTAGAAGACCTTTTTCTAAAGGTCAAAGTAAAAGAATGTCATTGATTTTTGCTCTTTTGGAAAACAGACCTATTTTGGTGTTAGATGAATGGGCAGCTGATCAAGATCCTCATTTCAGAAAATATTTTTATGAAAACTTACTGCCAAAGTTAAAACAAGAAGGTAAAACTATTGTTGCAGTAACACACGATGATGCTTATTTCAAATATGCCGATAGAATTCTAAAATTTGATTACGGGCAAGTAGTTAAGGATTTCAAAGTAAATGGCGAAATCGTACATGCTGAAAGTTTATGGCATGATGAAGTTGTGAGTTGAAATACAAAGTAGTCACAGCTTAAATTTCAGAAACCATCAATCTTATAACAGATAACATTTAATACACAAATTTTTTCCATGAAACTTACTCTTCCTCAGCAAGATGTTTATTTCGAGCAATTATTATTTCCTAATGATCCTATATATAATATTGGGGCTAAAATTGAAATTAAAGGAGCAATAAATACGGAGATATTTAAAAAAGCATACGTAGCGCTTATTGATCAGCATGATACTTATAGAAGCATTCTTGTAAAAGATCAAGAAGATATAGCAATTCAATTAGTAGATGAGCATAAATCAGAACTAGGATTTGTTGATTTTTCTGATAGTGAGAATCCTATAGAAAAAGCTACTGCTTATATGCAAAAGGAATTTATGAAGCCTTTCGATTTATTTGATGAAAATCTTCTGCATGTTTTTACTTTGGTTAAAGTAAATGAAGATTTTCATTATTTGTTTTCGGTTTATCATCACATTATAACCGATGGTTGGGGAACTTCGTTGATGTTTCAGAGATTGGTTCAGAATTATAACGAAATTCATGAATTTGGTGATGTTAAAACTGTTTACCCTTTTAGTTATAAAGATTTTATTGAAGATGATAATGAGTATCAAAACTCAGTGTCTTTTTCAGAAGATAAAAAGTATTGGGTAAAGAGGTTTAAATCTCTGCCCGAAGCCCTGTTAGAAAAAGAGTTTTTATCCGATAGAATAAACGATTCAATACAAATTAACAAAAGCCACCGTAAAGAATTGATTATTAAAAGAGAAGTTTATAATCAATTAAATCTGTTGGCTTCGGCATATAAATGCTCCACTTTTAATTTAATTCTCGCCACTTTGTATACCTATTTTGGAAGAAAACATCAAAATAATGATTTTGCAATAGGTTTGCCGGTTTTAAATAGAAGTAAATCCAAGTATAAGAAAACGGTTGGACTTTTTATGGGAATTTCTCCTTTAAGAATTCCACTGGATTTTGATGCAACCTTTGAGGATTTAATCCACCAGATAAAAAATCAATTGAGAAGCGATTATCGTCATCAAAGATTTCCTTTGGGAAAATTAATCCAGGAACTTCAAGTCTTTAGGGAAAAAGAAAGAATATTTAATATTACACTTTCTTATGAAAAACAAAATTACGCCACTAATTTTAACAACACACAAACCAGAGTAATTCCATTAACTCATGAATCAGAAAGGGTTGCTTTGGCGATTTATATTCGGGAGTTTGATGAACTGGAAGACGTTAAAATTGACTTCGACTACAATTTAAACTATTTTAATGATTCACGAATTACACAGGTAGTTCATCATTTTGAAAACCTTCTTAAAGACATTTTAATCCATCCGGGCAAAAAGTTAAAAGAGTTTACCTATTTGACGGAAGAGGAAACACGCCAAGTTTTGGTAACATTCAATAACACCAAAACGGATTATCAAAAAGATAAAACAATAATAGATTTATTTCAAGAGCAGGTTGAAAACTCTCCAGGGAATGAAGCTTTAAAAGATGATAATAGATCTTATTCTTATGCTGAGCTTAATAAATTATCTAATCAAATAGCCGAATATTTAATAACTACTTATGGGAAAAATGATAAATCTCCTATTGCTGTTTTATTAGAACGATCGGCCAACATGGTAGCTGTTTTATTAGGAATATTAAAATCGGGGAGGTCTTATATCCCACTAGATCCAACATTCCCGGAGGAAAGATTGAACTATATTATTGAGAATAGTCAAAGTAAAGTACTTATAAATGAAAAAGATTATTCCTTAAATACCAAAGAGGATGTACGAGTAGTATCGTTAGAAAATATTCTTGAAGGAATAGATATATTTAAAGGAACGCCAGGAAAAGTAGTTTCTCCAAAAGATACTGCTTATATCATTTATACGTCAGGTTCAACAGGAAATCCTAAAGGTGTTGAAATTGGGCATCAATCGTTGCTTAATTTTCTGACCAGTATCCAGGAAAAACCAGGAGTCAGTTCAAATGATCTATTATTTTCGGTAACAACTTATTCTTTTGATATTTCAATTTTAGAGTTTTTCACACCCTTACTTTCGGGAGCTACTTTATATATTGCAAATCAGGAAATTCTATCAGATCCTCATTTGATTATTGAAAAATTAGAAGAAATACAACCTACTATAATTCAAGCAACACCAAGTTTTTACCAAATGTTGTTTAATGCAGATTGGCAAGGCAATACAGGATTAAAAGTATTGTGTGGTGGTGATTTATTAAGTGAAGCATTGGCAGAAAAACTGATACATCATAGTTCAGAAGTTTGGAATATGTATGGACCAACAGAAACAACTATTTGGTCCAGTATAAAAAAAATAGAACATCCAAAAGAGGCAGCCAACATTGGAAAACCAATAAACAATACCCAATTTTATATTTTGGATGAGTATTTGTGCCCGAAACCAATAGGGACAATTGGAGCCATTTATATAGCTGGAGCCGGATTGGCCAAAGGGTATTATAAGAATGAATTATTGACCAAAGAAAAATTTATTGCAAATCCATTTGATGCCACAAGTTTATTATATGAAACGGGTGATGTCGGGAAATGGAATGATGATGGAGAAATGGAATTTTTAGGAAGAAATGACAATCAGGTCAAAATTAGAGGGTATAGAATTGAACTTGGAGACATAGAGTCGCAATTAAATCAAATAGAAGGGATTCAGGATTCTGTTGTAATTGCTAAAAAAGGAGATCAGCAAGAATCTTTTCTGGTGGCTTATATTTTAAAAAGCGAAGAGAGAATCGATACGGAAAAAATCAGTACTGCATTAAAAATGAACCTTCCGTACTATATGATTCCTAATGCTATCATCCCTTTAGAAGAATTTCCACTCACTCCAAACCAAAAAGTGGATAGAAAATCTTTATCGCAAAGAGCTATTCAACAAAATACACATTGTGATGATTTTAAGTTTCCAGTTTCCGATTTAGAAAAGAAACTTTCTGAATATTGGGCAGCAGTATTAAACAGTAAAGAACCAATAAGTATAAACGATAATTTTTTTGCTCTCGGAGGACATTCATTGAACGCAGTTAAATTGATTGGATTAATTGCCAAAGAGCTTTCGCTTGTTATTACTTTAAAAACGATTTTCGACTATCCTACAATTGAATTGCTGGCTTGTTATTTACAAGAACTTAAACCGAGCCAATCAATTGCTATGTCATTGTCTGATTCTAAAGACTTTTATGGCCTAACACCTGCTCAATACAATATTTGGTTAGCTTCTCAGAAAAGCAATGGTTCAATAGCTTACAATATGTCTGCTGGTTATACTATTGAAGGGAATATCAATTTGGATAAAATTGTAAATTCAATAAATTCAATAATTAATAAGTATGAAGTTCTAAGAACTAATTTTATTGAAATAAACGGAATTCCTTATCAAAAGATTAATGCAGCTGAAAACATAAGGTTTGAAATTGCTGTCGATAAATTAAAAAGTGAAAAAGTAGGGGAGGCTATAGACCAGTCAATTAATACTGCATTTGATTTAGAAAGAGATTTATTAATAAGAGCCCAACTTCTTCAAGTTGAAACAAATCAAAGCATATTACTTTTTTGTACGCACCACATTATAATGGATGGTTTATCATTAGAAATTTTTATCAAAGAATTTATTAAGAATTATAATGAAAGTATTTCTCCAGATGTATCAGAAGTAAATACTTTAAAATTTCAATTTAAAGATTATTCGGAATGGTTTACTAAAACATTGGATAATAATGCTGTTAAAAACGAGTTATTTTGGAAAAATTATCTTCAAAATTATAGACCTAAAGATTCTTTTGATAGGGATTTTAACGTTGAATTCAATCAACAGAGAGGAAACAAGTATTTGTTTGAACTAACGGAAGATACTACTTCAGATTTAAAGAAATTAGCTCTTGAAGAGCAAGTTACTCTTTACACAATTTTAATGGCAGCTTTGAATATTCTGATTTATAAATTCTCTAATCATAATGATATCTGTATAGGAACTGTAAATTCTGGAAGGAATATCCCGGAGTTGCATAATCAAATTGGGATGTTTGCCAAGACGCTTGTTTTAAGGACTAAAATCGAGTCGGGACAAACTTTTGTTGATATGCTGAAAAACACTCAAAATAATTTATTGGGAATAAATGATTATCAGGATGTTCCATTTGATAAGCTGCCTTTGTCTGTTTTTGATGTTATGTTAGTTTATCAGAATCCGGAATTCTCCTTTGCTGATATAGATGACTTAAATGGTTTTAAATTAACTTCTTATCCTATTGACAACAAATACAGTAGGATGCCTATTGTATTTAATTTATTTGAAAGTGACAATAAGCTGAAAGCTATCATAGACTATAATTGCGATTTATTTGAGAAAGATACTATACAGATTATTACGCTGAAATATTGTGAAATTTTAAACGAAATAATAAAAAACCCATTAACGAAAGTAGATTTAATCGATGCAAAATTAGAGCTTGAAAAGAATACAGCTCTTGATTTTGAATTTAATTTCTAAAAAAAAAAATATTTATAGTTTTGATTTACATCTATTATTCTTACCTGTCTGAAGAAAATCACGAAAGGTTATTAAAAAATGATTTGCCAAAATTTCCAGGCGATTATCAGGAAAAAATTAAACGTTACAGAAGATGGCAAGATGCACAATTGTCACTTTTGGGCCGGATATTATTGTTTAAAGGGGTTGAGGAAATTTACAAAGAGAATCCTCATGATAAAGTGATAAAACACACAAAATATAATAAGCCTTATTTTGATGATGATTTAATCCGGTTTAATATATCACATTCAGGAGAAATTGTGGTTTGTGCATTAAGTGATGAACACGAAATAGGAATTGATATTGAAATCATAACGGATATAGGTGCGGATGATTTTAAATCTCAGATGACGGAAAATGAATGGAGCAATATTATTTCGTCAGGTAATAAAAAAGATTCCTTCTTTGATTATTGGACTCAAAAAGAAGCCGTTATAAAAGCACATGGTCAAGGGTTAACAATTCCTCTAAAATCATTTGAAATTTCAGATCATACAACTAAAATCAATGAAGAAAAATACTGCTTAAAGGAAATGAAAATAGATGAGAAATATAAATGTTACATCTCACGAAAAACGAATATTGGCGAAATATCAATTAAAAAAGTATAACATAAACCTAAAAAAAACGAATGAAAAATAAAATGAAAAATCTAACAAAACTATTTTTATTGCTATGTCTATTCTCAACTTGTTTGTATTCTCAAACAACTGCTTTTAAGTTTGAGAAAACAAACACTTTTTTTCCTGAAGAAAAAATTATTAATCAAGACAATATTGAATGGGGGTACTTAACCGTTCCTGAAAACTGGGATAAACCGGAGGGTAAAAAAATTAAATTAGCAGTAGCAGTTTTAAAAAGCACTTCAAAAAATGGTAGTTCAAATCCAGTTGTTTTTGTAGAGGGAGGACCTGGAGCCGGTGACATAAAAGGAATATGGACTTGGTTACAACATCCGTTAAGAGAGAAAAGTGATATTGTTTTGGTAGATTTAAGAGGGGTTGGTTTTTCTTCTCCTAAGTTTTGTCCTGAATTAGGAGAAAAATTCCTGGAAATTCTGGCAAAAAATCAAAACAGCTCTCAAGATGAACAGCAAAAAGCCGTTGCTGCAATGGCGTGTAAACAAGATTTAATGAATAGGAATATTGATATTAACGCCTATAACAGTAAATCGATTGCCAAAGACTTGAATGCCTTGAAAAAAGCATTAAAATATGATAATTGGAATGTTTACGGTGTCTCTTACGCAACATATACAGTTCAGGTTTATGCAAATGATTTCCCAAAAGACATAAAGACATTAATTTTAGACTCTTCTATTCCTGATATTTCTAAATTCTATTACAATCAGAATACTTCAAATTATATGAACAGTTTGGAAAAAGTTTTTGATGCCTGTAAAAACGACCCTAATTGTAATAAACAATACCCAAATTTAGAGAGTGTCTATTATGAAACAATAGAGAAATTAGACAAAAAACCGATTACTGTTAAAGTGGACAAAAAAATAATCCCTAGTGGAGTGTTTACCTATAATACAGAAGATTTTAAAGTTTGCATTCAACAATCTTTATACCGAAAAAAATTAATACAGGTAATACCTTTGCTAATCACTGAATTTAATAAAGAGAGTAAAAGTACTTTGGGTTCACTAGTAGCTGCTTTTGCAGGATCTTTAAGTTTGGATTATGGGTTGTTTTACAGTACAATCTGTAATGAAGCTTTACCCTATAATTCAATCGAAGCCTTCAATAAGGATGCGCTTAAGTACAAAAAATTAAAAGGAGGGTTATCATTTTACAAATCAGACTTTTTAGTTTCTGATAAATGGAATTTAGGAGCTAACAAGCAATCGAATATGCCAAATGATTTATCTAACCTAACAGCATTAACAGCACCGGTATTGGTGTTTTCTGGTGGATTTGATCCTGTCACTCCGGTTGTTAACGGAAAAATCACCGCGGATAGGTTCAAAAACGCATTTTTAGTAAATGCCCCGGTTTCGGGACATGGCCCTACTTTTTCAGAAGCAGGGGCTAAAATCGTTGCTGAATTTATACAAAACCCAGTTCAAAGGCCTAACTCAAAAGAAATGGAGTCTGATAACAAAGTTCGTTTTATTACTGATGTAAAGATTAACGGTGGAGTTTCTAATTTTGCCAACAGCCTAAACGAATTTAACCTATTATTTTTTGCTCCATTCTTTATTGCTCTTAGCATCCTACTAATTTCAATTTTCAATTTTTGTTATTCACTAATCAAAAATAGGAATGATGTCACTCAAAATAAATTGATGAAGTCTTTAATCATAATAACTTCTTTATTAGGTTTGTTTGCAATTATAGGGTTTGTTTTGGCTATAAATAGTACGGCTCAAGACAATTTTTATATACTTGCTTTTGGGGTGCCAAATCAATTCGATTACTTGTTTGTAATTCAATTAGCTTTTATAGTATTTACTTTGATTTCAATACTTTATTTTATTCTTAAAATTAAGTCTATTTCGAATGCAAGCGTTATTGGAACAATCTTATTCTCTTTATCCCTTATTGGTGTTTATTTCCAATATTGGGGATTTTTGTTTTAATAGGCATTTAGCATTCATTATAAAACATTTGAGCTTGACAGTGCTCTCGCAGACTTAACTATGAAAGATTGAATTAATCTTGTGAAGTCATTAGAAAAGCAAAAACCCAGTAAATTGTAACTTACTGGGTTTTTGCTTTTAATTGTTTTACAATCGAAGGGATAGTAGTCCCGACGCTTCGGGAGAACCTGTGAAGTTTTCTTATTGTTTATAAAAAAAAAACCTGAACTATCAAGTTCAGGTTTTAAGTGGGGAGAGCAGGATTCGAACCTGCGAAGTTCACACAGCAGATTTACAGTCTGCCCTCGTTGGCCG
>JASLID010000178.1 GCA_030153045.1 Flavobacterium sp. | reverse complement strand
GCAGTCCATTCTAATGTAGTTTAACGCCATGGGTTCATTGGTGCTTTTTTACCTTTGAAAATGCTATAGAAGAAGTTCCAGAAGAAAACCAATTGGAACGCTGCTCCAACGATAGCGAACATTGTAATTAATACGTTTGTATCTGCTAACTCATCAAATAATGGGAAGTTAGAGTTTGTATAGTATCTTCTTGGTAAACCTGCCATTCCAATAAAGTGCATTGGGAAGAAAACTCCGTAAGCACAGATTGCAGTTACCCAGAAGTGGATATAACCTTGTGTTTTGTTCATCATTCTTCCGAACATTCTTGGGAACCAGTGGTACACACCAGCGAAGAATCCGTATAATGCTGAGATACCCATTACTAAGTGGAAGTGCGCTACTACGAAATATGTATCGTGCACGTTAATATCCAACGTACTGTCTCCTAAAATGATTCCTGTTAAACCTCCAGTGATGAAAGTAGAAACTAAACCAATTGAGAATAACATTCCAGGGTTTAATTGTAAGTTACCTTTCCAAAGTGTAGTAATGTAGTTAAACGCTTTTACAGCAGATGGAATTGCAATTAATAATGTTGTAAATGTAAATACCGAACCTAAGAATGGATTCATACCTGAAATAAACATGTGGTGACCCCAAACGATTGTAGATAAGAAAGCAATCGCTAAGATCGAAGCAATCATGGCACGGTAACCAAAGATTGGTTTACGAGAGTTGGTTGCAATAATTTCAGAAGTGATACCTAATGCAGGTAATAATACAATATATACTTCAGGGTGACCTAAGAACCAGAATAAGTGTTCGAACAATACTGGAGAACCACCTTGGTAATGTAAAACTTCACCTGAGATGAAAATATCTGATAAGAAGAATGATGTACCAAAACTTCTATCCATGATTAACATTAAAGCCGCAGACAATAATACCGGGAACGATACAATACCAATAACAGCCGTAATAAAGAAAGCCCATACTGTAAGTGGCAATCTTGTCATAGACATTCCTTTAGTTCTTAAGTTGATTACAGTTACTACATAATTCAAAGATCCCATTAATGAAGATGCAATGAATATAGCCATAGAAACCAACCATAATGTCATACCTGTTCCAGATCCTGGAATTGCTTGTGGCAAGGCAGATAATGGAGGATAAATCGTCCAACCTGCTGATGCTGGTCCTGATTCAACAAATAAAGAACAAATCATTACTACTGAAGAAGTAAAAAACAACCAGTAAGAAATCATATTCAAGAAACCAGAAGCCATATCTCGAGCTCCAATTTGAAGTGGAATCAGTAAGTTACTAAAGGTACCACTCAAACCGGCCGTTAATACAAAGAAAACCATGATCGTTCCGTGAATAGTAACTAATGCAAGATATACATCATTACGCATTACTCCTCCTGGAGCCATTTTATCACCTAATAAGAAATTAAAAATTCCAAATGATTCTTCTGGCCAAGCAATTTGCATTCTAAATAGTAATGACATAACTACCCCAACAATTCCCATAAGAATACCTGAAATCAAGTATTGTTTAGCAATCATTTTGTGATCAATACTAAAAATATATTTAGTTATAAAAGTGTCTTTATGGTGGTGTGCGTGATCGTGATCGTGTGCGTGATCGTGGTCATGTGATGCTGCTGCCATAGTATTTTATTTATTATTTAAAATTCTTTATTATTTTTTTACTTCAGATTTGTCTTCAGCTGTAGCTACGACTGTTGAGTCTGCAACTTTAGCTGGAACAGGCGCTTGAGGAGCTGGAGCATTTTCTGCTGCTTTAGCTGCTTTATCGTCTTTTACCGCTTTAACAATTGTCCCTTTGTCTTTCAACCAATTTTGAAATTCTTGAGGCGTGTCAACAACAATTTTCATTTGCATGTTATAGTGTGAAGCACCACAAATTTTGTTACAAAGCAATAAATAATCAAAAGTATAAGGATCAAGAGGTGTTTTACCTTCTGCCACTAATTGTGCACTTTTCTTAGCTCTAATTTTATTAATTGTCGCTACTTTTTCAATCATATCATCGTCTTGACGCATTTCGTCAGTAGTGTAGATAGGTTTGAATGCAAACTCAGTCACCATACCAGGAACACAGTTCATTTGTGCTCTAAAGTGAGGCATATAAGCTGAGTGCAATACATCTTGCGATCTAAATTTGAAATGAACTTTCTTTCCTTTTGGAATATGCAATTCAGTAACTGCAATATCATCCTGAGCATTTGGATCGTTAACATCAACACCCATAGTGTTCACTCCTTCGATCAAACGAACGTTTGCTTTCCCAAGAACATTATCCTGACCCGCATAACGTGCCTCCCAACTAAATTGTTTTGCATACAATTCAACCACAATTACATCTTCGTCTTCATCAACAAACATAATGTTTGTCCAAGTATATAATCCGTAAAGAATTAAACCTGCTAAAACGATTACCGGAATAATAGTCCAAATAAACTCTAATTTATCATTATCAGCATAATACAACGCTTTCTTGTCTTTTTCACCTCTATATTTAAAAGCAAAATAGTGCAATAACGCTTGAGTAATAGCTTGAACAAAGAAGATAATAGCGAATGAAATCCACATTAAATTATCATAATCTGCTCCGTGTTCTGAAGCTGGATTAGTTAATACCAGATGTCCCCATTTAAACAATCCATAAATCGTAAAGACGTATAGGAATGTAAGAAAACCGAACATTAAATATCCTTGAACATTATTATCACTATCAGTAGCAACTTGAGAATTCTCTTTTTTATTGCCAACTTGAGTTAAGTCGAAAATTTTAGTCATTTGCCAAATAGCAATTGATAATAAGACTAAAACTATAATAACCAACAAACTTGTCATCTGTTTTCTTGTTTAAATATTAATAATGGAAATGCTTACTTTCTTCGATTAGTGGATTTCCTTTAGGTAATAAAGGCGCTTTGGTAAGTGTTGTAAACACAACATATATAAACAATCCGGCAAAGAATAATATTGAACTAATTTCAGAGATTCCGATGAACCATTGGTCACCCACAGTTGCTGGGAAAATCATATTATGGAAATCTAAATAATGTCCTGATAAGATGATGATACCCGCCATTGTAATAATCCAAGGCACACGTTTGAAATCGGTGTTGATAAGGATTAAGATTGGGAATACGAAGTTCATCACTACCATTCCAAAGAAAGGCAAATTATAATGCTCGATTCTGAATTTGAAATACGTAACTTCTTCAGGAATATTTGAGTACCACATCAACATGAATTGAGAGAACCATAAATACGTCCAGAATACTGAAATACCAAACATGAATTTAGCTAAATCGTGGAAGTGACTGTTATTTACTTGCTCTAAGTATCCTTTAGATTTCAAGTATAAAGTAACTAATGCAATAGTTGTAATACCGCTTACAAAGAAGCTAGCAAATACATACCATCCAAACAAAGTACTATACCAGTGTGGGTCAACAGACATAATCCAATCCCAAGACATCATAGACTCTGACACTAAGAAGAAAGCTAAGAAACCAGCTGACAACTTAAAGTTTTTCTTGTAATATGATAAATCATTAGTTTCATCTAAAGCCAATGAATTTTTTCTTGTAAAATGACGGTAAGCTATCCAACCTCCCATAAATACAGCAGCTCTGATTAAGAAGAAAGGAAGATTTAAATATCCTGCTTTCCCTTGAATTAATGTATCATGAGCTACAACCTCTGGATCCATCCAAACAAATAAATGATTGAAATGTAATCCCGATAATACTAACAATACATAAACGATAATTGCACCTGGTACTAAATATGATGTGATTGCTTCCATTACTCTAAATAACACTGGAGACCAACCTGCTTGTGCAGCGTGTTGAATAGCATAAAATGCTAAAACCCCTAATGAAATTAACATGAAAAACAAAGCAGCAACATATAATGCAGCCCAAGGCTTGTTTTGTAATTGATGTAAAACGTGTTCCACATGCTCTTGGTGTTCAGCATGCGCATCGTGAGAAGCTACATCATGTGCTTTTTCAGCGTGAGCTGGCTCTTCTGTGTGAGCAGCTTCTGCTCCAACAGCAGCGTGAGCTTCTTCAACGTGTGAAGCTACAGAATCTAAACCATGTACTGCTGCTGTGGCAGAATCTGCAACAACTTCAGCTTCATGTTTTACTTCTTCATGCTTTGCTTCACCATGAGCCGGAGCTGCTTCGTGAGCAGTTTTAGCTTCATGACCTGCTGCAGCGTGACCTCCACCGTGAGTATCAGCAGCTAATATTTTTTCTACGTCTTCTGTATTTTTAGGTGCAGTAAAAAAACCATACCCAATACCTAATACTCCTAAAACCATTAGGATAAGAGATAAAGTTTTTAATTTGCTTGAAAATGTATACATAACTTAATCGCGTATTTTATTATTTTAAATCAGACTTAAGACTCATTACATACTCCGCCACTTGCCATCTTTCTTTTTTAGATAATTGATTAGCATGTGAACCCATCGCATTAAGACCGTATGTTTCAACATGGAAAACACTTCCAATGGTGATAACTCTATCTTTATAACTTGGTACACCTAAGAATTTTTCTCTTTCTACTAATTTTCCTTTTCCATCACCTTTTGCGCCATGGCAAGAAATACAGTAGATATCGAACATCTCTTTTCCTTTTTCTAAGTTTTCCGGCGATGACTCTAAAGGAGAAGTCAATCCTTTTGAAGCTTCATAACCCGCAGGTGTATTAGGCAATTCGTAAGGCACAAAACCTCTTTTTATAGACCCTTGCGCTGGCAACTGCCCTTCTTTTCCATTTTTGAAAGCTGCTGATTCAGAATATGTTTCATATCCAGCTGATTCGTACATGTTTGGAAAAAACTGATAGTTAGGCTTTAATTTATCTTGACATGAAAACAGCAATGAAGACAACCCCATTAAAACTGCTAGTGTATATACTTTTTTCATAGTTCTGATTAATGCTTTTCTACTACTTTAACTTCTACAGCACCTGTGCTTTCTAAAAATGAAGTTAATTCGCTTTCATTGTTATTCACTGCCACTTCCATTAAGAAATGGTCGTCTGTTGTTCTTACATCAGGATTTTCTGCTTGTTTAAATGGCCATAATTTACTTCTCATGTAGAAAGTAATTACCATTAAATGCGCTGCAAAAAATACTGTTTCTTCAAACATAATTGGCACGAAGGCTGGCATGTTTTGAATATAACTGAAACTTGGTTTTCCTCCAATATCTTGTGGCCAATCCTGAATCATAATGTTATTCATCATCCATGTTCCAAAAGACAAACCTGTTACACCATACATAAATGCACAAATGGCAATTCTTGTAGGTGCTAATCCCATAGCTTTATCTAGTCCGTGAACCGGAAAAGGAGTATAAACCTCTTCAATATGGTGATGCGCTTTTCGAGTTTGCTTTACAGCATCCATCAAAATTTCGTCATCATTATATAGTGCATGTATTACTTTATTACTCATGACTTATTAGTGATTATCGTGATTATGACCTGCTTTTTCTCTTTCTCTTTTGTAATTATCTGCCGATGATTTCAAAATTGTTTTAACCTCTGCCTGAGCAATCACTGGGAATGATCTTGCATACAATAAGAATAATACAAAGAAGAATCCAATAGTTCCTACAAAAATACCGATGTCAACAAATGTTGGTTGAAACATTGTCCATGATGACGGAAGGTAATCACGGTGTAACGAAGTTACGATGATTACGAAACGCTCAAACCACATTCCAATGTTTACCACAATCGAAATAATGAAAGAGAACATGATACTAGTTCTTAATTTTTTGAACCACATGAATTGAGGTGAGAACACGTTACATGTCATCATCGCCCAGTACGACCACCAGTAAGGCCCAGTCGCTCTGTTCAAGAATGCATATTGCTCATACTCTACTCCAGAGTACCATGCTACGAAAAGCTCTGTAATATAGGCACAACCTACAATAGAACCTGTAATCATGATTACAATATTCATTAATTCAATATGTTGAATGGTAATATAATCTTCTAGATTAGATACTTTTCTCATGATGATAAGCAAGGTATTTACCATGGCAAATCCTGAGAAAATCGCTCCAGCAACGAAGTATGGAGGAAGAATGGTAGTATGCCATCCTGGAATTACAGAAGTAGCAAAGTCAAAAGATACAATCGTGTGTACCGAAAGTACTAATGGAGTAGCTAAACCAGCTAATACAAGAGATACCTCTTCGAAACGTTGCCAGTCTTTTGCTCTACCTGTCCATCCAAAAGACAAGATAGAATATACTCTTTTATTAAAAGGCGTTACTGCTCTATCACGAATCATAGCAAAATCAGGCAGTAAACCAGTCCACCAGAAAACTAATGACACCGAAAGATACGTTGAAATTGCAAATACGTCCCATAGTAATGGCGAGTTAAAGTTTACCCAAAGAGAACCAAATTGATTCGGGATAGGTAAAACCCAGTATCCTAACCATGGACGACCCATGTGGATGATTGGGAACAAACCAGCTTGCATTACAGAGAAAATTGTCATTGCTTCTGCAGAACGGTTAATTGCCATACGCCATTTTTGACGGAATAACAATAATACTGCTGAGATTAAGGTTCCAGCGTGACCGATACCTACCCACCAAACGAAGTTAGTGATATCCCAAGCCCAACCTACTGTTTTATTTAATCCCCAAGTTCCAATACCGGTAGTAATAGTATATACCATACAGCTAACTCCCCATAAAAAGGCAGCTAAAGCTATATAAAAAACTGTCCACCATTGTTTATTGGCTCTTCCCTCTACTGGTCTGGCTACATCAACTGTTACATCGTGGTAGCTTTTGTCACCAAGTACTAAAGGTTTTCTAATGGGTGCTTCGTAATGAGACGACATAATCCTTTATCTTATTTCTTATTAATATTAATTTCTAACTTTTACGTG
>JASLID010000015.1 GCA_030153045.1 Flavobacterium sp. | reverse complement strand
GTTATTTTTTCTTGTCAAAATCAAACAAAACTAGATCTTGAAAAAGAAAAACAAGCCGCCATTGATTCGGTTAAAGTCGAAATGGAAAAACAAAGACTTATCGATTCAATGAGAGTTGAAATGGCTCAAAGTAAAAAAGAAAAAGAAGTCGTTATAGTAAACCAAAGCGGGCAAGCTAGTGCGCCTGCTAAAAGAAAAGGCTGGAGTAACACTGCAAAAGGAGCAGTAATTGGTGCCGGAGTTGGTGCAGCAACAGGTGCAATTATTAGTGATAAAAAAGGTGAAGGTGCCATTATTGGTGGTCTGGCTGGAGCAGGTGTAGGAGCAGGAACGGGTGCTATAATTGACGAGAATAAGAAAAAGTAAATTACTTTATTTTAGATATAGCGGGTTTAAATTCACTTTGAATTTAAACCCGCTTTTTTTATTAAAAACTATGAATAATTAATTAGATTTGGGATATTGATATTATTCCAAATGAAAAAGTTTAAAAAATTCCTCTTAGTTGTATTTTCCTTTCTTATAATTCTGGTATCAGCCATTGTAGCTTATGGGTTTTATCTAAAACCTGATTATGAAGGAGAATTAGATATAAAAAACATATCAAAAGAAACAACAGTCTATTTTGATGACTATGGTGTGCCTCATATTTACGCTGTAAATCAAAAGGATGCGATGGTGACTTTAGGTTACGTTCATGCGCAAGACCGATTGTGGCAAATGGAGTTAATCAGAAGAATTGCACCAGGAAAACTGTCTGAAATATTTGGAACACGCGCACTCAAAAACGACCAATTTTTCATCGGCTTAGGAATTGAAGAAAATGCTGAAAAAGCGATTTCGGAATTAGACAAAAATGGAAAGCCTTATCAAATGGCGATGGCGTATCTGGATGGTATCAATCAATATCTAGAAAATGGAAAAACGCCTATTGAGTTCTCCATTTTAGGAATAAAAAAGGAGAAATTCACCCTCAAAGACATTTATAATACTTTTGGCTACATGGCCTTTAGTTTTGCGATGGCTCAAAAAACAGATCCTTTGCTGACGGACATTCGAAATCAGTTTGGAGAAGACTATTTAAAAGATTTAGGGATAGATTATTCGCATAATCCAACCCGTTTGAAAATATCCTCAGAGCAAATTCAACAATACACAGAAATTTCAAAATCGATTACGGCTTTATTGGAAAATTCACCCGTTCCTCCGTTTATTGGAAGCAACAGTTGGGTCCTTTCACCAAAGAAAACCAAAACTGGGAAAGTGCTTTTTAGTAACGATCCACACATCGAATATTCGCAACCGGGAACGTGGTATGAAGCACATATTTCATGTCCAGAATATGAAATGTATGGGTATTATTTAGCAGGAACACCATTTCCGTTGTTAGGTCATAATCGGGATTACGCCTATGGTTTGACTATGTTTGAAAACGATGACGCCGATTTGTTTCTAGAAGAAAACAATCCAGCGAATGAAAATCAGTACAAAACAGCAACAGGCTTTGCAGATTATAAAATCCGAACTAAAATAATTAAGGTAAAAGACAGTGCATCGGTAACGTTAAAAATAAAAGAAACACAACACGGACCCATTATCAATGATTTAATTGCCGATTTTAAAACACAAAAACCTGTTTCCTTTTCATGGATTTATACCCAACAACCCAACAAAATATTGGACGCTGTTTATGGTTTGAGTCGTGCTAAAAACATTTCAGAATTTCAAAAAGCTATTGCTTATATCGTAGCCCCGGGATTAAATATCATGTACGGCGATGCGCAAAATAATATTGCTTGGTTTACGTCAGGTAAATTATACAAATTGGAAAAAGGAGTGAATCCAAATCTGATTTTAAACGGTTCTAATGGAATTGATGATAAAAAAGAATTTCTAGACTATTCTAAAAACCCAGTCGCCATCAATCCAAGTTGGAATTATGTGTACTCGTCTAACAATATGCCTGAAAATATTGATGGTTATAATTACCCAGGATATTATTTGCCTGAAGATAGAGCAAGACGAATTGCCCAATTATTAGATGCCAAAAGTGATTGGGATAAAGAAACAGTCAGTAAAATGCTAACCGATAATACTTCTCCAGTGTCAACTGAAATTGTTCACGGAATGTTATCAGTAATTAATACAAAGGAATTCAATACTCAAGAAAAAGAAGCGATTACTATTTTGAAAAATTGGAAAGGGTCAAATGAACTAAAAGATCTTGCGCCTACGATTTATACCAAATGGATTTATTTCTACTTAAAAAATACTTTTCAAGATGAACTAGGAGAAACATCATTCAAACAGTTTTTAAAAACCCATATTATGAAGCAAAGTATTGCTTACCAAACTAGAAATGTAACTTCGGTTTGGTGGGATAATATTGCCACTAAAAATAAAAAGGAAACGCGTCAGGAGATTATTTCTCAATCGTTAAAAGACGCGATTTCAAGTCTAAATTCACAACTGGGAAGCGATGTGAATTCTTGGACATGGAATAGAGTGCATAAAGTCGAATACAAACACCCATTAGGAAGTGTGGCTTTGTTTCGACCATTTTTTAATGTTGGTATTTTCGAAATAGCAGGAACAAATGAAGTAATCAACAACACCATGTTTGATTATACTGATTCAGCAGAATATGTTGTAAAAGCAGGTCCTTCAACAAGAAGAATTGTCGATTTTTCAGATGTAGAAAATAGCTGGAGTATTTTGCCAACCGGTCAATCAGGAAATCCTATGAGCCAACATTACAACGATCAAGCAGAAATGTATGCGACTGGAAAATTCCGAAAAATGAAATTGAATAAGGAAGAGATTGTCAAAACTTCGACTAAACTTGTTTTTAAACCGAAATAAATCATGATAATTCGTATAATTCGGGGCTAAAAATATAAATTTGCAAAACTGTTTATAAAAAATCAATGCAAACTCCTCAAAAAATTGCCATTGTTGGTTCCGGATTAGTAGGAACTTTATTGGCAATCTATTTAAAAAAAATTGGGCATACCGTACATGTTTATGATCGTAGTCCTGATATTAGAACCGTTGAGTTTTCAGGGCGTTCCATAAATTTAGTAATGTCAGATCGTGGTTGGAGAGCATTAGAAAATATTGGTTTAGACGAAGAAATTAGAAAAATTGGAATTCCCGTCGACAAGCGCGCCATCCATATGCAAGACGATAAACTCAATTATCAGTATTATGGAAAAGAAGGTGAAGCTATTTTTTCGTTATCCCGAGGGGTTTTAAATCGAAAAATGATTGATTTAGCGGAACAAGCTGGTGTCGAATTTTTCTTTGAACACAAAATTTGGGACGTTACACTAGCTGATGCTACATTGCATGTGGGTGATTCCGAAAGAGGCGAGTGGGCAGAATTAAAATACGACAAAGTCTTTGGTGCCGATGGTGCTTTTTCAAGAATTAGACACAGAATGCAACGTCAGAGTATGTTTAACTATTCGCAGGAATTTTTAAATATCGGATACAAAGAATTGCATATTCCGGCAAATGCAGACGGAACCCATAAAATCGACAAACATTCTCTACATATTTGGCCAAGAGGCAACTTTATGTTGATGGCTCTGCCAAATCTTGATGGAAGCTTTACATGCACTTTATTCATGCCTTTTGAAGGTGAAAATTCATTCGATGCACTTAAAGATCAAGAGGTTTTAGTGGCCTTTTTTGCTAAATATTTCCCGGATACGGCATCGGTTATTCCTGACTTGGTGGAAGATTTCTTCAAAAATCCAACGAGTTATTTGGTGATGATGAAATGTTTTCCGTGGACATACGAAGACAAAGTCGCTCTAATTGGCGATTCGGCGCACGCCATTGTTCCTTTTTACGGACAAGGAATGAATGCTGGTTTTGAAGATATAATCATTTTGAGTGAAATGATCGAAAAATTCGGAAATGATTGGGAAACCATATTTTCTGAATACGAAAAATCTCGCAAGCCCAATGCGGATGCGATTGCGGAACTTTCGTATCGTAATTTCATGGAAATGAGCTCAAAAACAGCCGATGATAAATTCCTTTTGCAAAAGAAAATCGAAAAATGGTTCTCTGACAAACATCCCGACAAATGGTTGCCTTTGTACAGTAGGGTAACGTTTAGTTCACAACCGTATTCTGAAGCTTTGGCTATTGGTGATTTCCAAAACAAAATCATGGAAGAAATCATGGAAATACCCAATATTGAAGAAAAATGGAATAGCGAAGAAGTCGAAAATAAAATCATTGAACTTCTTAAATAATAATATCAAAGATCAATGTCAATGATAATTTTGAATTTTAAAAATTGAAATTGCTTTTTTGTCATTGCTATTGTCATTTAAAACTTATTCCTCCCGATGTACTTTCGTAAAATCAAATGCAGGTCTGCAAATCGCAATATACTCACAAGGCTCATCAAACGGATTCGAATATTGAACTCTGGTATTTTTCTCAATTTTTATCGATTGTCCAGCTTCTAAAACGATGGTTTCATCTTCAATGATAAATTGCTTTTTCCCTGAAATGATATAAGTGTACTCTTCAAATTCAGGCGTTTGAAAAGGCTCGCTCCATTTAGGTGGCGCAATCATATGAGCAATTGAAATGTCTGGATTGTTTGTGGTGGCGTTTCCGTGATGTTCTTCAATGAGTTTTCCATCGGTTGTAGGTACTACAAAAGGCGATTTTTGGATAAAATACTTTTTCATAACGTCTTTTTTTAATCCCATATGTATTTCCAAGAGCCATCATCTTGTTTTTTCCAAACCGTATGAAAAACACCTTTAAAATCGTTTTTATTTCCTAATGAATCTGTCGCAATCCAAACATATTTTCCATACGTTGATGCAAGAGTTCCGTCTTTAGAAATTTCAACAAAATCCGCATTCCATGTTACCGTTGCTTTTTGAAACCTGGGAGCGCTGAAATGATTCTTTATAGCATCTTTTCCCTTAATTAGCGAGTCATTGTCGAGTTTAATCACGGCGTTTTCATCGGCAAAGGCATAAAAACCGGCTGCAATCCCAGATTCTTTGCATTTTTTTTCAAACTGTTTTTCTACTGCAACAATATCTTCTTTGGAAGTTTCTTTGTTACAGCTCAAGAGTGAAATTACCCAAGCGAATGCGAATAAATATTTCATATAATTACTTTTTAAAGATAAAATACACAGCTAAAACTAAAAAACAAAAACCAATGGCATGATTCCATCTAAAGGTTTCATTCTTGAAAAACAACATCGAAAAAATCACGAATATAACTAGTGTGATTACTTCCTGAATGACCTTTAATTGCATTAAACTAAACGGGCCACCATTGCCTTCATAACCTATTTTGTTGGCTGGAACCTGAAAAAAATATTCAAACAATGCCAATCCCCAGCTGATTAACACAATGGTGATTAATCCTGCGTTTTCAAACCATTTTAATTCTTTAAATTTCAAATGACCATACCAAGCTAAAGTCATAAAAACATTTGAAAGTATTAATAAGCCAATTGTAATAAATCCTTTCATTTTTAAAAATTCAATGTCAATAGCAATATTCAATCCTTTTGCTATTAACATTGTAATTGATTATTGCAATTGCTTATTGCTATTTTTTTAATACTTTCATCAATACATTAAAAGCCCCACGAATAAAACTCGCGCTGGTCACTACTTTTAAAACTGATTTTCCAACGACTTCTCCCATTCCTGGTTCTTTACTTTCTTTTTTTTCTTCTTCAGCTTCGGCTACTTCTTCAGAGATTTCTTCTATTTTTTTAGTTAGAATTTCATAAGCACTTTCGCGATTAATCACTTCAGCATATTTGTCTACTAATTTCGATTTTGAATTAATTGTGTCAATTTCATTTTCGGTCAAAATATCCATTCTGCTTTCTGGAGTACGCATCATGGTAGCTGCCAATGGCGTTGGAATCCCTTTTTCGTTTAAAGCAGTGACTAAAGCTTCTCCAATTCCTAATGATGTAATTATTTCATCCGTTTTATAATAGTCAGAAGTTGGGTAGTTATCGGCGGTTTGTTTAATGGCTTGACGGTCATTGGCTGTAAAAGCACGTAACGCATGTTGGATTTTCAATCCCAATTGTGCTAAAACTTCTTTAGGCACATCCATCGGGTTTTGAGTAATAAAATACACGCCAATTCCTTTGGAACGAATCAGTTTAATGATGGTCTCAATTTGGTCTAATAAAGCATTACTCGCTTCGTTAAAAATAAGGTGGGCTTCGTCAATAAAAATGACCAATTCAGGTTGGTCTACATCACCTTTTTCAGGCATTTGATTGTATATTTCGGCTAAAAGATTGAGCATAAACGTAGAAAACAACTTCGGCTTATCCTGAATGTCGGTCAAACGGACAATATTGATATATCCACGGCCATTTTCGTCAATGCGCATTAAATCGTCTATTTCGAATGATTTTTCGCCAAAAAAAGTTTCTGCACCTTGTTGTTCCAATTCAATGATTTTTCTTAGAATCGTTCCAGTAGTTGATGTAGAAATTTTACCGTATTCCTCAGATATTTCTTCTTTACCTTCTTCGGTAATGTAATTCATGACTTTTTTAATGTCTTTCAAATCCAGAAGAGGCATTTTTTTGTCATCACAATATTTAAAAATTACTGAAATGACACCAGCTTGGGTTTCATTCAGATCTAAAATTCTAGAAAATAAAACAGGTCCAAATTCCGAAACCGTAGCGCGCAATCGAACACCATTTTGCTCAGAAAGTGTTAGTAATTCTACGGGGAACGATTTAGGTATAAAAGGGATGTTTATTTTAGCGTGTCTTTCTGTAATGAAAGGTTTCTCTTCTCCTTCTTTGGCAATGCCTGAAAAATCCCCTTTAATATCCATCATTAAAACAGGGATTCCGTTTTGAGATAATTGCTCTGAAAGTACTTGAATGGTTTTGGTTTTACCAGTTCCGGTAGCTCCGGCAATCAAACCGTGACGATTCATGGTTTTTAGCGGAATTGTGACAGGTACATCTTGGGCTTGGCCTCCAAAAATTGCACCTCCAAGATGGATGCTTGCTCCTTTACAAGTATACCCGGTTGTTATGTCTGCTTTAAATTTTTCTAAAATGCTCATTGTGATAAATTATTAAACTGCAAGGTATTAATTTTTGAAATAAAAAAACAAGTTTAGATCCGTTTGAATGGTAAGGTTTTTGTGGCTTATAGAAAAGGTTGTTTTCTAAGAAAAATAGCACTTTGAGTGTATTGAAGGGTATTTTGGTTTTAATTCAGCGATAAGGCGTAAAAGCTAACAATAATGCAAAAAAATGGTAAATATATCCTTCACGTTGAATTTTATTTAAAATTCCAATTAAAACGATGTTTTGTCTGTATAAATTAAAGCGTATAAAAAGTAAAAAAAGTTTTTTTATTAGAAGTAAAAAATTAAATTTGCTCCCATTAATAAATAATTTCAACAAAAATTATAATCAATTAGAAAATTTAAATTTAGAAAAAATGGCAAACAACGTTAAAGTTAAGAAAGAAGGAAGTTCAAAAGGAGGAGATACATTCTCTGGTCTTGTTATTGTAGCATGTATTGTAGTCGGAATTTTAGTTTGGAAATTCGTAATGGGTGACGCTGCTAACTTTGAAGGTGGAGATCCAGAAAAAGGACATCCTTTGAATACACTTGGAATGGTATATAAAGGAGGATTTATCGTGCCGGTATTATTAGGGATGTTGTTAATGGTAGTTGTTTTTTCTATCGAGCGTTTTTCTGTAATTTCTAAAGCTGCTGGTAAAGGTAATTTAGATGCTTTCATGAAAAAAATACAAGCAAGTGTTAATGGTGGTGATATCAATGGTGCTATCGAAGCTTGTGATAAACAAAAAGGTTCTGTAGCTAACGCTATCAAAGCTGGTTTAGTAAAATACAACGCAGTTAAAGCTGAAGGATTTACTTCAGAAGAAGCTACTGAAACTATCCACAAAGAAATCGAAGAAGTAACTGCTTTAGAGATGCCAATGTTAGAGAAAAATATGACTATTATTTCTACAATGGTTGCTTTAGGTACACTTGGAGGATTATTAGGAACAGTATCAGGGATGATCAAGGCGTTCGGTGCATTAGCAACTTCAGGTACTCCTGATCAAGCTGCATTAGCAACAGGTATTTCTGAAGCGCTTATTAATACTGCAACTGGTATCGCAACTTCTGCTTTAGCAATTGTAACTTATAACTTCTTTACTTCTAAAATTGATACATTAACGTATTCAATCGATGAGGCAGCAAACACGATTGTAAATACTTACAGACGTTTCAAAGGAAGTTTAAAATAATATTAATCAAATTCTAGTAAGAAACGGTACAATTTTTGTTGGTTTTCTTATAGAAAAAAATATAGATAATGGCTAAAGTAAAAATGCATAAACCGGCAGGCGCAATCGATATGACTGCGATGTGTGACGTGGCTTTCCTTTTGCTGACATTCTTTATCTTGACCGCTACTGCAAAACAACCAGAACCGTTAGCTGTTGATACGCCTAACTCTACAGTGCAAACAAAATTGCCTGATACGGGTTTAGCTACATTAACAGTAGGTAAAGGAAAAGTGTTTTTTGGAATGGTAGATAGACCAGTTAGAAAAAGAACTCTTGAGCTAATGGCGCAAGAGTATGGAGTAACATTCACTGAAGACGAAAAGAATCGTTTTGCACTTATTGATGGGTTTGGTGTTCCAGTGGCGAATTTGAAACAAATTATTGCCATGTCAAGCTCAGAGAGAAATCAACAAGGATTACAGCCGGGTATTCCAAGAGATACCGTTGATGTGAAAAAAGATGAATTGTCTCGTTGGATTTATAACGCACGTATTGCAAATACTGAAATAACGAATAATGATTTAAGATTTGCAATTAAAGGCGATGCTAAACTTGAGTATCCTACTATTAAACAAATAATGGATGCTTTGCAGAAACAAGATGTAAACAGTTTCAATTTAGTAACTGGGTTACGTGGAGAAAATTTCTAATATAATAAGATAAAAAGAAATGGCAGAATTAAATACCGATGGCGGTGGTGGCAAGAAAGGCAGTGGCAAGGTAAGAAGTAAAAAAAGCAACTCTAAAGTAGATTTAACTGCAATGGTTGACTTGGCTTTCTTACTAATCACATTCTTTATGTTAACTACCTCGTTATCAAAACCGCAGTCTATGCCTTTGGGTATGCCAGATAAAGAAGACAAGCCTATAGATGAAAAGCCTATTGATGTGGCAGATGACCGTACACTGACTATTTTGCTAGGAGAGAATAACAAGGTGACGTGGTATTATGGATTGCTTGATAATCCTATTGAAGGACCTTCTGATTCATCTTATGGTAAAGAGGGTATTCGTAAAGAGATTTTATCAAAAGTAAAATCAGTACCTGAGAAATATGGTGATCCTAAAAAAGGATTAATTGTAATTTTAAAGCTGGATAAAAAAACCAATTATAAAAATATGGTTGATATCTTGGATGAAATGGCGATAACAAAAGTACCAACTTATGCGATTGTTGATTTGACTCCGGAAGAGAAAGCTTTATTAGCAAAAGATAACTAACCCCTAAAATATTTAAAAAATGAAATTAGATATATTCACAAATAAGTGGTTAGATTTAGTATTTGAAGGACGTAATAAGGAGTATGGTGCTTATGAGTTACGTAAAGAAAATCCTAAAACATCAGTAAGAGCATTAGTGATTGGTTCTTTAGTGTTTGCTATAGCGATAAGTGCTCCTTTGATAATAAACATGATCCCTTCAGGCGATGATGCAAAAAATTCATTGGATGAAAAAGTGGTATTGGTTGATTTAAATAAACCTAAAGAAAACATTCCACCACCACCACCTAAAAAAGTAGAGCCACCTAAACCAAAAATTGACGAAGTAAAATTCGTGAAGCCTAAAGTGGTTGAAGCTAAAAAGGTAACGGAAGAAATTAAAACTATCGAAGAGCTTAAAGATAAAAACATTGCTGAAAAAGACCAAAAAGGGGATAAAGATGCAAAGCCAGTAATCGATATGCCAACTGGTAATAGTGATGATAACAAAGTTGTTGAAGATAACAATGTATATTCTTCTGCAGGTATCGAGGTACAACCAGAATTCCCAGGTGGAGCTGCTGGTTTTGCTAAATATGTGCAAAAAAACTACCGTACTCCTGAAGTAGATCAAGATCTTAAGGGACGTGTGTTTGTTGAATTCGTTGTTGAAAAAGACGGAACATTATCAGATGTTAAAGTAATTAGAGATTTAGGTTTTGGTACTGGAGCAGAAGCAATCAGAATGCTTAGAAATGCACCAAAATGGAAGCCTGGAATTCAAAATGGTAAAACGATACGTGTACGTTACAGTTTGCCAATTATGCTTGACATTAAGACGGAATAATGGATCAAAGTAATCCAAATAAAACCAAGAAGAAATCGCTCAAAGAGCGGTTTCTTCTCGTTATAGGAATATTGTTTTTTGTTTTATATTTTGCTTTCGGTCTTGCTATCATATTTTGGAAAGGATTACCATTGCAGATGTCTTTTAATTATCGTGTCGCTTTCGGATCAATAGTAATTGTTTACGCTTTCTTACGCTTCATACGTTTTTTTCAAAAATCATAAACATAATATGAAAAGAGTATTTTTTTTAAGTTTTGTAGTATTCACATATTTGTTTGTGTTTGCTTGTAATAAAAAGTCAACGAGTCTAGACGAAGAAACTATTCTAAAGGGTAGAGCTACCATTTTAGTTGACGAAACAATTCTTCCTGTTATTGAAGATCAAGTAGAAGTTTTTGAAAGTCAATATAACGCCGACATTACTTTGATTGGCAAATCAGAATCTGAAATAATAAAATTGTTATCAGAAAACAAGCAACAAATAGCTATTTTAACTCGCGATTTAACTAAAGGCGAAGCTAAAATTTTTGAAGCAAGTAAAATAAAAGGCAAAGTTACTTCGTTAGCTGCTGATGGAATTGCTTTCATTTCAAATAAAAACAATAACGATACTATAATCAATATTGAAAATGTGATTGCTTTAATGCAAGGCAAAGAATCTAAATTCAAAGGTTTGGTTTTCGACAATCCAAATTCTAGCACGGTTCGTTATCTGAAAGAGCTTTCTAAAGTTAAGGATTTGCCTAAGGATAAAATATTTTCTTTCAAAACCAATAATGAAGTCATTCAGTTTGTTTCTAAAAATGAAGGAATGATTGGTGTAGTAGGAGTAAATTGGTTATACCAGCCAATGCCAGATATGGTAAAAACGGTAGGAGATGTTAACGTGTTAAGTGTTAAAGTTTTAAATAGCGATAAAACTTCTAAACCTACTCAAGATAATATAGCTGGTGGATTATATCCATTGACCCGTGAAATAAAAATGTTAAATTATCAAGGAAAAACTGGTTTGGGCATGGGTTTTGCTTCTTTTGTTGCAGGAGAAATAGGACAGCGTATCATTTTAAAATCAGGTTTAGTGCCAGTTAGAATGCCAGGACGCAATATCATTATCCGAAAAGAAATTGAAAACAAAGAGAATAATAAATAAATTAATATAAATAAAAATGAATAAAGTTAAATTTTTCAGTATCGCTTTAATTGCATTTGGGTTTTCTACTTATGCGCAAGATATCGATTCAGCAAAAAAAGCTATTGATGCTGAACAATACGAAAAGGCAAAATCAATTTTAAAAGCAGCTATTCAAGCAAAACCAGATAATGGGAAAGCAGCATTTTTATTAGGGAATGTGTACTTAACTCAAAGTTTTGCTGATTCAGCTAAAATATATTTTGACAAAGGATTAACAGCTAAAGAGTTTGGTTCTTTCAATTACATTGGTCTAGGTCAAATGGATTTAGATAAAGGTAATGTAGCTGCTGCACAGTTCAATTTTGATCAAGCATTGAAGGATGCGAAAAAGAAAGATGTAGAGCAATATATCTATATCGGAAAAGCTTTAACTAATTCTGAAAAACCAGACAATAAAAAAGCAATTGCTACTTTATTAAAAGGTAAAACAATCAATCCAAACGATCCTCAATTGTTAATGGCTTTAGGTGATGCTTATTATGCTGATAGAAATCAAAATGAAGCTTATGCTGCCTATAGCAACGCATTTGATGCTGATAAATCTTTGTTAAGAGCCAAAATGCAATTGGGTGTTTTGCTTAAAGGTGCAAAAGCATTTTCAGAAGCAAAATCAGCTTTCGATGGTGTTGTAGCAATCAACCCAAATTTTGGACCAGTATACCGTGAGCTTGCTGAAACATTATATTTATGGGGAGCTAACGATAAAGCTAAATACAAAGAATACACACAGCAAGCACTTTCGTACTACGAAAAATACATGAGCTTAACTGATTATTCATTGGCTTCACGTATGCGTCATGCCGATTTCTTAATCTTAGCAAAAGATTATGTTGCTCTTGAAAAAGAAGCAAATGAAATGAAAAAATTAGACAAAGTAAATCCTAGAATTTTACGTTATTTAGGATATTCATCTTTCGAAAATGGAAATACTGATGCAGCTTTAGCCGCTTTAAATGAATATACAGCAAATCCAGCGAACAAAATTATTGGTAGAGATTATTTGTATTTAGCCAAAGCACAACTTAAAAAAGCAATCCCAACAGTAGCAGAAGGTGTTAAGCCAGTTATTGATGATGCAATGTATAAGTTAGCAATAGAAAACCTGCAAAAAGCAGTGAACCTTGAAAAATCTATGGCTAACGACTTAAATGAAATAGGTAAAGTATATTTTGATCAAAAACTATACAAATATGCAGCTGGGATATACGAAGTAGCTACTTCAAACCCTAACTCTAAAAATTATTTATACGATAATTTCTTTTTAGGATATTCATTGTATTTCGATAATGTTAGAGATGATGTTAAAACAGTAGATGTTCCTGCATTGCAAAAAGCCGACAAAGCATTTGCAAATGTAGTAGTAGCTTCACCAACAACACAAGATGCGCATATTTATAGAGCAAGAGTAAACGCATTATTGTCTGATGCAGCTGCAAAAACGCAAATGGCAAAAAGTTACGAAGAGTTCATCAATGTAGTAAACACTAAAGGTGGAGATGCAATTACTTCAAACAAAGCTAAATTTATCGAAGCTTACCAAGAATTAACTAGATATTACGGTAAAACGGACAAAGTAAAAGCAAACGATTATATATCAAAAGCGATTGCGCTTGATCCAGCCGATGCTGATAGTTTAAATCTACAAAAAGCTTTAAAATAAATCAAGAATATTAAAAATGAACCGCTTCCCTAAAAAGAAGCGGTTTTTTTATGAGCAAAAGGTTCGGGTATATTTGTCATCCATGTTCCTGCTGTTTGTTACAAACGAAATTCACCGAACACCAATTAAAATAAATATTAAGTGAAGTAATCTTTTTGTTTTCAGCTCATGCCAAAAAATCATGTAAATAGTAAAACAAAAAGGATTTTCACTCCCATCAGGGCTATGAAGTTTTTTTTGACTTGTTTGCGTGCTAAAAGTCTGTTAATCCAATAAATTTAAGCTCTGAAATATCTATCTTTGCAAATTATTTAAAAACAAATGCTTACAAAAGAAATCCAATTAGCGGTCAATAAAGGCGAAATGCTTCCATTAATGGAAGAGTTTTATACCATTCAGGGTGAAGGCTATCATACCGGAACAGCGGCCTATTTTATCCGAATAGGAGGTTGCGATGTAGGCTGTCATTGGTGTGACGTAAAAGAAAGTTGGAATGCCGAATTGCATCCTCCAACCGCTACAGATATTATCGTAGCCAATGCAAGAAAATATGCCGAAACGGTTGTAGTAACAGGAGGCGAACCATTAACTTGGGACATGACCACTTTAACAACGAAACTTAAAGAGCATAATTTACGAGTACATATTGAAACTTCTGGAGCCTATCCCGTTTCAGGAACCTGGGATTGGTTTTGCCTGTCACCTAAAAAAAATAAACTCCCAGTTGCCGGAGCTTATGCCATTGCAAACGAGTTAAAAGTAATCATATACAACAAACACGATTTTATTTTTGCCGAAGAACAAGCTGCAAAAGTAAATCCTAATGCTATTTTGTTTTTGCAGCCAGAATGGAGCAAAAAAGAAGAAATGACGCCACTTATTGTCGATTATGTTATGAATAACCCAAAATGGAGAGTGTCGCTACAAACACATAAATTTTTAAATATTCCTTAAATATAATGAGAGCATTTTTTACGCTTGTCATATTCTTAGTTTCAATTTCTGTAAGTTCACAAGAGCTCCTAATGGATACAGAAGATGTGCATCCATCAGATGTTATCGAAGCAAAATTCAATGGTGGTGGAATAGAAAAATTCGGAGTGTTTCTTAATCAAAATGTTGATAAGTCTAAAGTTACAAAAGCAGGAAAACTAGTCTTTTCGTTTACTATTTCCGAAACAGGGGAAATAAAGAATATTAAAATTTTAGAATTCCCTAATATTGAAATCGCAACCGAATATATTCGAGTGATCAAACTTGCACCTAAATGGCAACCAGCCAAGCGAGGAGGTAAGCCAATTAGTTTAGATATTAAATACCCAGTGAATTTTAGAATTAGGAGTTGATTTCGATGTTGCTTGTTTATAACTATTTTAAAATAAGCATGTTAATTTTTCATTAATTAAATAAAAAATATATATTTTTACCGAAATAAAGATATTTTGCCCCACAAAAAATCTTAACCAAATGTGATGTATTGTTATAAAAATAAAATTTAACTAAAATACCACAGCTATGAAAAATCTTCTAATCCTTGTGTTGGCTTTTTTTGCCACGCAGTTTGTGTCCGCTCAAGCCCCTTTGAGTGTGATCAATAAAAACATGCCAATTCCTTACGATACTGTCGAAAACAAACCTATGTATCCAGGAGGAATGAACGAATTCATCAAATTTGTAGGTAAAAATTTCGCTGCTCCAGAAGTTGAAGGGTTATCTGGTGTTATGAAAGTGAGTTTTGTTATCGAAACAAATGGAAGTGTAAGCGACATTAAAGTAACAAATGATTTAGGTCATGGTTCAGCTGATGAAGCTAAAAGAGTCATAATGAAATTACCAAAATGGACTCCGGGAGATCAAGACGGAAAGCCAGTTAGGGTGGTTTATACTTTACCTATTACAATTAGGAACTAGTTTTACAAAAAAAAAGAATTTTAAAATATTGAAAATCAGCCAGTTGTTTTACTGGCTGATTTTTTTTATGTTTTTATTTCTTACAAAAAAATGACACTGTTAAATTTACATTGTAAGTATTGTTGTCGTATTTGTTTAATTATAAACAGTTTATCGATTTTATTTTGTATTTCGTCGAATCAGGATGTATTTTTGGAGTCCCCAAATTTTAATAATAAAGTGTTTGAAATTTTTATGAAGTAAATTGATTATTATGAAAAAATTTGTAGTTGTGTTATTAAGTTTTCTAGTTGGAAATTTAATGTTTCCTCAATCGTTAGGTAAATCTATGGATATACCTATGCAATATGAGAGTGTAGAGGTGAAGCCGTTATTTCCTGGCGGAATAAATGAGTTTATGAAATTTGTAATGAAAAATTATCAAGTTCCAGAAGATGAAGAAGAAGGGAATATACAAACAGGAACAGTACAAGTGAGTATAGTTATAGATATCAATGGAAATGTAAGCCAAGTTAATATTTTAAAAGATGTTGGTAGCGCTGGAAAAGAAATTAAAAGAGTTTTGTCTAAATGCCCTAAATGGACACCAGGAAGACAAAAAGGCATTAATGTTCCAGTAGTGTACAGTTTTCCTATCACTATCAAATAAATTTGATAGTATTATAAAATTTAAATCCCGATTTGTTCGGGATTTTTTATTTTTACAAGAAATTGAATTTATGAAATCGCAATTCCTGCTAACTGATAAAATCACATTTCTTAACCACGGTTCTTTTGGAGCCTGCCCTAAACCAGTTTTCAAAGAATTTCAGCGTTTCCAACACGAATTAGAGCTGGAGCCGGTGTATTTCATGCAAAAATCGTTAACAGGCTATTTAAAAACAGCCAGAGAAAGTTTGTCGAAATTTATTGGTTGTGAAGCTCCTGATTTGTTTTTTACTCCCAACCCCACTTTTGCAGTCAATACCATCATTAGAAGTTTGAATTTGCAGTCAGGAGATGAAATTCTTTCTACCAATCACGAATACGGCGCGTTAGACAGAACATGGAATTTCTTTTGCAAAAAGACGGGAGCCAAATACATTCGTCAAAATATTTCACTGCCTATAGTTTCCAAAGAACAAATTCTTGAAGAATTCTGGAAAGGATACTCTTCAAAAACCAAGGTGATTTTTATCAATCAGATGTCAAGTGCTACTGCTTTGATATTTCCCGTAAAAGAAATTTGCGACAAAGCACAAAAGTTGGGGCTTATCACTATCGTTGACGGAGCCCATGTTCCAGGTCATATCGATTTGAATATTCAAGAATTGAATCCGGATTATTATACTGGCACTTTGCACAAATGGATGTTGGCGCCCAAAGGCAGCTCATTTCTTTACGTAAAAAAAGAATTGCAAAACGATTTAGATCCTTTAGTGGTGAGTTGGGGTTATGAAAGTTTGACGCCTGGCGAAAGTCAGTTTTTAGATTATCATGAATATAACGGGACAAAAGATTTTTCGGCTTATTTGTGTACGCCAACAGTAATCAGCTTTCTTTCTGAAAACAACTGGAAAGAAAAATCAAAAGTTTGCAAACAAATGGTTTTGGACAATTATCAACGTTTTTGCGATTTATTTAAGACCCAACCAATTTGTCCCATCACGAATGAGTTTTTAGGTCAAATGGCGAGCGTTCCTATCAATACCGATAAACCAACAGAATTAAAAGAGTTGTTGTACGACAAATACAAAATCCAAATTCCGGTTATGCCTTTAAACGGAAATGTCTATCTGAGATATTCCATCAATGCCTATAATTCACAAGAAGATTTAGATGTTTTGTATAAAGCTTTACAGGATATTGTGGCCACAACCGATTTGATTAAAGTGTAAACTAGCCCAGATAGTAGTGAAAATCCTTTTGCTTTTTTCTTTAAAAAGGAAAAGATTGAAACGAATTGCTTCGCCAGTTCGGCTTTCAGCCTCGGGTGCTGGAATAGCTTCTAAAAAAGTCTGGCTAAATAATCAAAATGCTTCCCTTCAATAATCAATTCGCATTGTAATCCATTCGCATTGGCTGCATTTTGTAAAGTATTATAATCAAGGTACAACCAAGGAAAAGTGTCTTCGGTTTCATTTTTATAAGAAACGGTAAAAGTCAATTCGCCATAATAACCATCAGCAGGAACATCATAAGCGCCATCAAAATCTTGATCAAACATATATATGATGTCTGATGAATCAATCAGGATTTGACCGTTTGGATTCAAAAGGGATTTTAATTTTTGAAGGTATTTTGAAGTTTCGGCTAGCGTTCCGAAAATTCCCGTTCCGTTCATCAATAATATAATAGTGTCAAAAGTATCATTTTCGATATCCAAAAGATTTTGAACTCGAGTGTTTTTCAATCCTCGAAGCTGACAGGCTTCAATCGCATTTGGAGAAATATCGATGGAGGTGACATCCAATTGTCGATCGTTTTGAAGATACAACGCATGACTTCCAGCGCCACAACCCACGTCTAATATTTTTCCTTTGGCTAATTCCAATGCTTTTTGTTCCAATTCCGGCATTTCTGCAAAAGAGCGAAACAAATAAGCAACACTCATGACATCCGCTTCCGAAATAGACGTCTCAGTAATTAAGTCTTCGGGCTCATTATTCGTTTGAAAATCAAGTATGGCTTTTCCAAAAAGGTCTTTCATTATTGTTGATGTGTTAAATTGCTCGTGTGTTGATTTGATTTTAGTAATTTTGCACAGAGATTTTTCGATTAACCGATAATCCATCCACAAATGCTGAAACCTTCATTAAACGAAATTCAAAAACTAGCCAAAGATAAGCATATCGAAAATAAGAAATATTTCGATAAGCTGAAAAAGAAAACGCCCAAGAATTTGGATTATGTAATGCAGGAATTACACGATGCAGAATTTAAAAGAACCGATTGCCTAAAATGTGCCAATTGCTGTAAAACCACTGGGCCACTTTTTACTTCGGCGGATATCGAACGCATCTCAAAACACCTAAAGCAGAAACCACAACAATTCATTGACCAATACCTGCGTGTTGATGAAGATAAAGATTATGTGTTGCAAAGTGTGCCGTGTACGTTTTTAGATAACGAAAACTATTGCATGATTTATGACGTGAGACCAAAAGCTTGTCGTGAATTTCCACATACCGACAGAAAGAAATTCCAACAAATTTCAGATCTTACTTTGAAAAATGTGGCGATTTGTCCAGCGGCGTACAATATTGTAGAAGAAATGAAAAAGAAAATGCCGCTTTAATATAATAGGTATGGTTTTCTCATCGCTTTAAAATCTTCAATTCCCTTTTTCCAAGAGTTTCTAATCTCAGTTTCTGAAGTTCCTGCTTCAATTTGTTGTTGCAGTTTCTTAGTTCCTGCTAGTTTGGTAAAGAAATCATTAAAGAATTTCGATTTATCAGCAGTCTTTTGATAGGCTTTGATCAACCATTTCAATTCCAATTGGTTTACTTTGGCTATAGCTGATAAATCCTCTCCATAACACAATTGGTCTTTATAGGTTGGTTCTTTAGCTCCTAAATTAGGTTTTGGTATAAAACTGAAATCGCTTTTCGGTAAAAATGGAGAACCGTAAATCTGGAATTGTTTCTCTGTTCCACGTCCCATGCTCACATTGGTTCCTTCAAACAAACACAAACTTGCATATAAATTGATAGCTTGGTCGTTGGGTAAATTAGGAGAAGGCTTTGTAAGCAAACTATACGGCATGTCTCTTGTGTAATTCAAACAGGGAATTATTTCCAATTTACATTGAATGCTGCTTTTAAGCCATTTTTCTCCATTGATCATTTTAGCATATTCGCCAATTGTCATACCGTGAAGAATTGGAATTTGGTGCATTCCCACAAAACTGGTAAATTCCTTTTCTAAAATAGGACCGTCAACAATATTTCCGTTCGGATTAGGTCTGTCTAGAACAATAAGAGTAATGTTATTTTCAGCACAAGCTTCCATTACATAATGTAGAGATGATATATAGGTATAAAATCGCGCTCCTACATCTTGCAAGTCAAAAACCAAGACGTCAATTCCGGCTAATTGTTCCGGCTTTGGCTTTTTGTTGTTTCCATAAAGCGAAACAATTGGCAATCCTGTTTTAGTATCTTTGCCGTCTTTTATTAATTCTCCAGCATCAGCAGTGCCACGGAAACCATGTTCTGGAGCATATATTTTTTGTAAATTTATTTTTTTCTCTAATAAAAAATCGACCAAATGAGTTTTGTTGGTTAAAATCCCCGTCTGATTGGTGACAATTCCAACTTTTTTATCTTTCAATAAAGGTAAATAGGCGACATAATTATCAGCGCCCGTTTTTATGTTGGCTTCTTGAAGAATATCAGATTTAGCTTCGGTACTTTTTTCTATTGTCTTTTCTCTATTATCTAGACTCTTCTTGCAATTTCCGCACGAAACAATTGCGAAAAGCAAGAATAAAACTGTATTTTTGAGCACCAATTTGTAAATCATAACCGTTGAATTTAGAATATTTTATAGCCAAGCGTTTAACAAACGCTAAAGACCATAAAAGTAGTATATCTGCGCCAATTATAAAAATCGCGATAACGGCTATTGCCATCGGTTTGATCATGATGATCGTTTCGGTAGCAACAGGAATTGGGTTACAGCAAAAAATACGCCAAAAAGTGGCTGCGTTCAACGGACATATTCTTATTTCTAATTTTAATGACAATCAATCGCAAGTAAGTCTCGACCCAGTGTCAACCAATCAGGATTTTTATCCAAAGTTCAAAGCAGTTGATGGAATCAAGTATATCCAAGCCGTTGCTAGTAAAGCTGGAATCATTCGTACTGAAAAAGCATTCGAAGGGATTGTTTTCAAAGGAGTAGGTAAGGACTATCTTTGGGATAACATGGCCGAATATTTAGTGAAAGGCCGAATTCCAAATCTAAAATCGAATCTCAACCCCGAAATTATTATCTCCGAATATTTAGCAAACCGACTAGAACTCAAAGTCGGTGACAAATGCAATACCTTTTTCATGAAAGAAAACGGGAGTCAATTGCCCAACCTTCGTGTCTTTACTATCGTAGGAGTTTACAATTCCGGATTTCAAGAATTTGATGCTACCTATATAATAGGAGACATTCGTCATATCCAGCGAATCAATAAATGGAAACCAACCGAAGTAGGCGCTTTCGAAGTTTTTATCGATGATTTTAATAAAATCGAAGAAAAAGGTGCCGAAGTCTACAATAATTCCCAAAATAAAGAGGACGCCTCAAAAACGCTCGACACACAAACCATTACTCAGAAATACTATTACATTTTCGAGTGGCTCAAATTATTCGATTTCAATATTGTAGTTATTCTATTTATAATGATACTCGTTGCTACCATTAATATGATAGTAGCATTGTTGGTGCTTATATTAGAACGAACCCAAATGATAGGAATTCTTAAATCTATAGGAGCAAGTAATTGGACGGTTCGTAAAATATTCCTGTATAATGCTTTTCATCTCATCTCAAAAGGATTGTTTTGGGGAAATCTAATAGGAATTGGAATGTTACTCATTCAAAAGTATTTCGGCGTAATCAAACTAAATCCCGAAAACTATTATGTGAATACAGCGCCAGTCGACATTAATATAGTCTCAATTTTACTTTTAAATATAGGTACAGTAGTAATATGCTTAGTAGTCCTACTAATTCCGTCTTATCTCATCACCAAGATTTCTCCAGTTAAAGCAATTAAATTCACGTAGGTTTTTACGGCGTGTCCCTCTCTCGTCCCAAAAGACGAGATCGGGTCGGGCTATCCGCTACAAGTCCTCGTCTAG
>JASLID010000011.1 GCA_030153045.1 Flavobacterium sp. | reverse complement strand
TTGACTACAGAATGTGCTTTAATAGAAATTAAAGAAGAAAACGCTGGTGGCGGAATGCCAATGGGCGGTGGAATGCCAGGAATGATGTAATCTTCCTGCAACCAAATAAAAATAAAAAATCCGAAGTTTATAGCTTCGGATTTTTTTATTTCAAATTATTTTAATGTTCCAAATGAACTGATTTCTTCAATAATTTAAACAAAACCGGGAATGTCGTCAAAGCTATAATTCCTATAACAATGTATTCGATGTAATGCTTTAAATCGATTCCAAACTTATCTAAGAAAAGGGCATGAAGGTAATGTCCTGCAAAAATCATAGAAAAAGACCATAAAAAAGACCCTAGAATATTAAAGAACATGAATTTTTTCTTGTCCATAGAAACAATCCCTGCAATTATTGGCGCAAACGTTCTTACAATAGGCAAAAAACGAGCAAAAACAATAGCTCTGCTTCCGTATTTTTCGAAAAATTCTTTCGACTGATACAAGTATTTTTTCTTGAATAAAAAACTATCTTTTCGATTGTATAAATACGTTCCACTTTTAGCTCCAAACCAATAACCAGCCATATTTCCGAAGATTCCCATTATTGAAACTAACAAAGCAAACATAGTGACATTTAAAAAATCATTTCCTAATGAAAACTGACTCATCAAAGTTTCGCTATAAATTCCGGCTAAAAATAACAAACTATCACCTGGCAAGAAAAAACCGGCTAATAAACCAGTTTCGGCAAAAATGATAAATAATACTACAAATAATCCTATTTTAATTCCTCCAAACTCTAATAATATATAGAATTCTGGGTTCAAAAGCTGCAGCCAGTTAAAGTCTTCCATGCTGTAAATATACATTTTTTATTAAAAAAGCGAATGTACTACAATTAGCACATTCGCCCTATTTATTATAATTAAATTAATCTTAAATATCTAACTGATATAATTCGTGTAAATCGTCATTTTTGGAAAAATTCACATCTAAATCAGTCACATAACCTGAGTTTAAACCGTAAACCCAGCCATGCAAATATAATTCCTGCCCATCTTTCCAAGCGCCTTGTACTATGGATGTTTTAGCCAAATTTAGCACTTGTTCCTTTACGTTTAATTCAACAAATTTATTGAAACGCTCTTCTTCATTCTCTATATCAATTAATTTATCTTTATTTAATCGGTAAATATCTTTGATGTGTCTGATCCAGTTGTCAATTATTCCAAATGAATTATTACCCATAGCTGCTTTAATACCTCCACAACCGTAGTGTCCACAAACGATGACGTGTTTTACTTTCAGAACATTTACGGCATAGTCTAACACACTCAACATGTTCATATCACTATGCACTACCATATTGGCAATGTTTCTGTGCACAAACACTTCGCCTGATTTCGTTCCTGTAATTTCATTTGCAGGAACACGGCTGTCAGAACAACCAATCCATAACAACGGTGGTGTTTGTCCTTGTGCTAAATCTTTAAAAAAATTTTGGTCTTGACTTAATTTTTCTTCAACCCACTTCTTATTGTTGTCTAATATTTTTTTATAAAAATCGCTCATTTTTTTTGTTTTTTCAATTAATTATACTGGCTTGTGTTCTACAAAAACGTGTTTTTCTTCTTCCCCAGTATTCACTAAATCGTATGCTTTTTTGAAGCCTACTAATTTCACTTTTATATTTTCTTCTTTTGATCTGATTTTTTTGAATTCTTTTATCAAATCTAACACATCGTGCGCAATATACACTGTATCAGCAGCATTAATTACTACTTTTGAATTTTCAGGAATCGAAGATAGCGTCGATTTTATTGCTGCTTTATTTAAAAAAGAGACTTCCTGGGCTAAATCAATATGAATAACATCACCATCGTGAAATTCTTCTTTTCTAAATTTATAAGCTCTTTGCATATTTCCTTTCAAAATAAAAATGATACTTATAACAATTCCCAAAGCTACACCTTTTAACAAATCTGTGAAAACAACTGCTAACAAAGTAGATATAAAAGGAATAAATTGGTATTTCCCTTTTTCGAAAAAATGCTTGATTACTTTTGGATTGGCTAATTTATAACCCACTAACAAAAGTATAGCAGCTAACGTGGCCAGAGGAATCTTATTTAGTATAAAAGGGATTACTAAGGCGCTTACCAGAAGTAACACACCGTGAATGATTGCTGACATTTTAGATTGCGCTCCTGCATTAGCATTGGCCGAAGTTCTAACCACAACCGATGTCATAGGCAATCCACCTAACAACGAACTTACAATATTACCAATTCCTTGCGCTTTCAATTCAACATTCGTATCTGTATAACGTCTGTGAACATCCATTCTGTCAGCAGCTTCAATACAAAGCAAGGTTTCGATAGAAGCTACAATAGCAATGGTAAAAGCCACAACCCAAACTTGTTTATTCGTAATTGAGGTAAAATCAGGTGTTACGAGAATATTTTTAAACTCTTCAAAACTGGTAGGAACTGGCAATGAAACCAAATGATCTCCTGAAATTGCCAAACTACTTCCAGAATAAATAAATAGTTCGTTGACAGCAATCCCAAAAATTACAGCTATTAAAGCCGCTGGAACCAATTTTAAGTTTTTAAGAAAAGGAACTTTGTTCCAAGAAATTAAAATAGCCAAAGAGATTAACGTAATAATTACTGCTCCCAATTGAATATTTCCTAGTACTGAAAAAATTTCGGAAAAAGTATTTTCACCATCAGATTGCACAAAAGACAAGTCTCCTTCATAATCTTTGTCATACCCAACAGCATGTGGAATTTGCTTTAAAAAAATGATAATTCCGATACCTGCCAACATTCCTTCGATAACATTTGTTGGAAAATAATTAGAAATACTTCCAGCTTTAATGAATCCTAAAATAAGCTGCAAAATCCCTGCTATTAAAGCGGCTAACAGAAACACTCTAAAATCGCCAAAAGCTGTAATTGCAGTAAGAACGATAGCAGTTAAACCTGCTGCAGGTCCAGAAACACTTAAATGTGATTTACTCAAGAATCCTACAACAATCCCTCCTATTACTCCTGAAATAATTCCTGAAAACAACGGCGCACCCGATGCTAAGGCAATACCCAAACACAGGGGTAATGCAACCAAAAAAACCACTAACCCAGCTGGAAAATCTGAATTAAGGTTGGCAAAAAGATTGATTTTTTTTGTCATATACCTTTAAAATTTAAAACATTATTTTACCATAGACAATTAAGCCTATAGTTTGAATTTTATGTTTTAAACTTGTTCAGGCGGTAAAAGAAAAATAGTAGAATTTACAGCGTAATGCTTTAACAGATAAGTATCATGAACTTCTTTTGAAGGCATTTCGTCAAAAAGAGATAAAAGTTTGTATTTGCTAATAACAAATGCCGATTTTATTTCTTTGACTTCTTTTGAATGCTCTTCTTCTTCCGTAATATTATAGGTAAAAGTGGTTTCATTTCTACTATTAATTATACAAACTATAATTGTAGAGAATTGAAACAAAATAAAAATACCTAAAACTATTTTGGTAAAAAATTTCATGCCGCGAATTTAAAAAATATTTTTTCTTTTAGCGACACATTAACATTCATTTATAAAAAAAACTCCTTGAAGTTCATCAAGGAGTTTTGTATTTTACTTTCTATCATACTGACAACAAGTGTGCAGTTTTTGATAAATTTCAGGAGTAGTCTTCACTCCATCATTATCATGACCTACATTTGCAATGGCTTTTTGAATAGATGCTACATCTGTTTTTTCCTGATTTACAATCAGATAAAGTGTACCGCAATCCATATGCCAATCGGCTGTTTTAACACCCGAAACACTCATAGCAGCTTTTTCAATGCGCTTTTTACACATTTCACAATTGCCACTCACATGAAATTCGACTTTGGCATTCTTATTCTTCTTCACATCTTGCGCTTGACCAGAAAAACCTGCAAAAGTGATTAACAGTACTAAAATTATATTTTTCATCTTTGATTTATTTTAAAATTGTAATTATTTGATTTTAAATCTTAAGCCAGCATAAAACATTTGTCCAAAAACCGGCGCGTATACTATTGAACTATCAAAACTTGTTCCAAACGGGTCATTAGCACCCAAAATCGCTTTGTCTTGTTTGTAATTTCCAAAATTTTCTGCACCAGCATACATTTCAAATGTGGATGAAAAAGTCCTAGTCACTTGTGTATTCATCACCACAAACGATGGCGAAAACTCAGGCAATCTTTCACCAATAGGATTTGAAGCAGTATTTGGCAATTGTTGCTGACCAATCCAGTTTAAAGTATAATCAAACTTCCATTGTTGCCCTTTTTCTAGAATATGCGTTTCAAATTCTAAATTCCCGAAGAAACGATGTTTGGCTTGCAATGGTCTTTGAAAACTTCCGGAAATATAATCCGTTTTGATATCATAATATTTATAGGCCGTTCTTAAATTCAAATGTTTGATGATTTCTAAGTTGAATTCAAATTGCAAACTATTGGCAAACGAATTTCCTTTTAAGTTGTAAAAATCAACCTGTTGTGGGCTTTGAAACAAATCAACCACCACTTGGTTTTGAAAATCGGTACGGTAAAAATCTACCGACACATCGGCACTTTTAGAAAAAATATGAAACTTCTGTAAAATGCCAAAGCCATAATTCCAGGCAATTTCAGGGTTTAATCCGTAAATCTTTCCATTAGTATCTAAAATATTAAAATTTCTTGAACTTCCAAAAAGTTGCTGATTTTCGGCAAAAATATTAGCTGAACGTTTTCCTCTTCCTGCCGAAAAACGCAAAACCCCATCTTTCCAAGGATTGTAACGTGCATGCAATCTTGGTGTTACAAAAAATCCAAGACGATTATGATAGTCCAATCTTCCACCTAAAATAAAGCTGAAATTCTCAGTATTATCATAAGTATATTCGAAAAAGGCTCCTACCGAATTGTCTTTTCGGCTCAAATTTGAAATATTGACATATTCCTGATAATCATCCAAAGTGAAATTTAAACCCGTCGCAAACTTGTTCATCGTATTGCTGATAATCGAATTAAAAATCAAGTTCGAATAATAGCTTTGTTGCTTAATATTGTACTGGTTTAAACCAAAATAAGACCTTTGATTGTGTGACGAAAAAGCGTTTTGAAAACCAATACTTTGGTATGGCATTTCAGGCCACACATACCCTACTTTTGAAGAAAAATCAAAGCGTTCAGTATTAATTTCCGAACCCCAAAAATTAGTGGTGAATTTGTCTTTTTCGGGATTAAAATCAACTTGGCCGGTTTGTTTTTCATCATTCATATATCTGAAATTTAAAAAACTAACCCATCCTTTTTCGGCATTTGTATATTGCCAACGGTTCATGACATTGATTTGACTTCCCAGCGGATTGTCGAGAAAACCATCATTGTTCATGTCATTTTTTGAAAAACGACTGTTTCCATGTACAAATAAGCTGGTAGCCCATTTATCAGAAACTTTTTTATTTAAATGAGTATTGATTTCAAAACGGGAATCGGTCGAACCATACATATTCAAGAAGAAAGGAATATCATTTACCGGTTTTATCAATTCGGTATTAATTTGGCCCGAAATGCTTTCGAAACCATTTACAACACTTCCAGCACCTTTAGTAATTTGAATACTTTCTACCCAGGTTCCAGGCGTAAATGACAATCCGTACGCTTGCGATGCTCCACGAACATTAGGAATGTTTTCTTCGGCAATAAGCAAATAAGGACTGGTTAAACCTAGCATTTTAATTTGCTTGGTTCCGGTTAAAGCATCTGAAAAACTCACATCGATAGACGGATTGGTTTCAAAGCTTTCAGCCAAATTACAACAGGCAGCCTTAAGCAATTCTTTGCTCGACAAAATTGTTGTATTGGTTGTTTTAAGTAGTGATTTTTGAAGTTTCTTTCGTTGCGCTTCTATATTTACTGTTTGCAAAGTATCCTGAGAAAAAACAGGTAACGAAAGGAAAACAACAAAAAACAACATTGTATTTTTCATTGTAGTATATTTTAATGTTTAAAATTCGGTTTGAGACGATTTAAAGCATTAAAATTAGGCGTAGAAAATGTATTGAGAATATAATTTGTAAAGTGGCGGCGCATTGGTATCACAATAAAATGAAGGGTTGTCGTTGGTGACAATAACTTCTTTAGATGATAAAAAATGCGTTGGTTTCCAAATTTCAACGAAAGTGAAAACACCTAAGTCTAATTGGAAATTTTTAACAATAATATTGTCTGAAGTAGTTTTCTTGATATCAACTTTACTGTTTGAACAACAATCATCGTGTGTGTTTGATTTCGAACAACATGCTTTTTCTACTTCGACTTTCTTTTCGACACAAGGTTCTTCTGCTTTGTAATCAAAAGAAACGGAAGCAATTTTACCTTCGCAATAATGTACATTAAACGCTAGACCAACATTGGAAACCAATATTAGCATTGCTAAAAGAATACTTATGTGCTTATTTATTTTCACACGACAAAGTTATTCAAATATTTAAATTGCCAATCTAAAATTTGAGTTAAAAAAATTATAGTTCAAACTCCTGCCCCATCATCGGGATAACGCAATCAAAATCATATTTTTCTTTGATTTTGATTCGAAGTTCATCGGCAGGCTGATTTTCACCGTGCACCAAAAATATTTTTTGAGGTTTTTCTTCTAAAGCTGAAAGCCAATTGAGTAAATCACCTTGATCTCCGTGAGCTGACAACCCTTCAATTTCAAGAATACTAGCTTCAACATCATAGTATTTCCCTCTAATTTTGATTTCTTTTACTCCTTCCAATAATTTTCTTCCGCGAGTTCCTTCTGCTTGATACCCTACAATAATAACAGTCGTTTCGGGCAATCCAATATATCGTTCTAAATAACTCAACACTCTTCCACCGGTAATCATTCCGCTGGCTGCTATCACCACTTTGGGTTGCTTATCATAAATGGTCTCTATCGTTTCTTTGTAATCAGAAATCATGGAAAACATCTTGCACATTTTGACACAATCATGAGGTGGTAATTTGTGCCACTTTTGATTGTTTTCAAAAACTTCCAACACACTAATTCCCATCGGCGTATCAATAATATAAGGAATATCTGGGATTCTTTCCTCTTTCTTGAGCTGCCAGATCAAATACATTAAAACCTGAGCTCTTTCGACAGCAAAACTTGGAATTATAATAGTTCCTCCTTTATCTACCGTGTCATTTATATAGGTTTCCAGCAATGATTTTACGTCTTCATCGGGATGTAATTTGTCACCGTAAGTGCTTTCAAGAAATACATAATCCGCTTTTTGGGGCTTGGTGGGCGGATACATTAAAATATCATCATCACGACCAACATCGCCGGAAAAAACCAAGCTTTTACCTTCCAATTTGACTTCAATTGAGCAAGCACCAAGAATGTGACCGGCGTTAGTGTATACCGCTGTAATTTCGGCATCAAGAGCAATTTCTTTATTGGGCTGTATCACTTTTAAAAGCGGAAACACCTGTTCCGCCTGCTCAACAGTATAAAGTGGCTCGGCGATTTCATGTTTTGAATAGTGCTCTTCGTTTGCTCTTTCAGCTTCCTCTTCCTGAATTTTAGCACTGTCTAACAAAATCAATCTTGTAATGGCCGCAGTAGGACTTGTACAATAAATCTTGCCAGAAAACCCTTGATTAACGAGTCTTGGCAACCAACCACAATGATCTAAGTGACCGTGTGTCAACAATACAAAGTCAATAGATGACGGCAACACGGGAAGTGGCTCCCAATTGAGTTCCCGAAGGGATTTAATTCCTTGAAATTGTCCGCAATCGATTAGCATCCGAATGCCATTGCTTTCTAATAAGGTCTTTGAACCGGTTACTGTTCCAACTCCTCCAATAAATTTAATTTTCATAACGTTCTAGATATTTACACAATTCTGAAACTTCTTTTAAAATATTTTTAATTCTAGTTGGGCTTAATCCTATCTTCTCCAAAGGTGTTGAGTCATGCATTAATTCTTTGACTAAAATCACATCTAAATTTAACAACTCTTCTTTTTCCAGAGTAGACAATGTTGACAGGCAGGTAACGGGATACAATTGACTCTTTTCAATTTTAACGCTTAAATTGTCATCCAAAGGATAATCCCAACTCAACAACTGTAATCCGGAACAATTTGCAAAATTTATAGCATCCGTTGTAAATCGGTTATTCGTCACAATAAAACAGGATGTTATTTTATCTTTTTCACTAAAAACGGAATGCATTCCATCTTTGATATCGTTAAATCGAGACAAAATATACATAGGTACTTTTACGTCAGAACTAGAGTCTTTCCCACCATGAAATTTACATTCAACCATGCTAATTTCGGCTCTTTTTTTAACCACAATATCAATTTCATGTGACACACATTTCCCTTGCAAAATCAGGTTGGTTTTGACCTGATAATTTTCAAACTCAAATAATTTCGCAATGTATTTTTCGAAGAAAAAACCAGTTGGTCCAAGAAGTTGCAAAGCTGTTCTTAAATTATAACGAGCGGCTTGTGGTTTTGATACTTTTTTTAATAACTCAAAGGCTAGTTTGTATATTTTTTTGGTTGGAATTCCTTCGTAAATTTCCTCTTCAATTTTGTGCAAGATTGCGTCTACCAAGGACTGGCTGGCACCTGACTTAAAAAGTGACAATTTAAGTTTATCCCTATTAAAGTCGACAATATCTCCAGAATGCTTTACAATTTTCATGCTTTAACCTGTTGATTTCAAGTAAAATGAAATTCTAAATTAAAGTTACAAAAAAAACACTAGCGATATTTTTTTTGGTAGTAAAAACCTGAAATAAATAGTAATATAAACAGAGGTTGAATTAAAAATCGTCTAATGTAGAATAATATCATTTTGTGACTTTCGTCGAAATGATTCAAATAGATATAAAAAACAATGATTAGCAGTATAAAAAATAACAAATACAAAATAGCTGAAAACTGAACTAGAACCACATCTTTAAAAATAACATACAAAATGGCTAATGAAACAACGGTGTTGAGAAAATAACGAAGAAACAGATTTAAAAACAATTTCATTGAATTCATTTCAGGATACCCTGAAACACTTTCTTCTTTAAAATAATTCAAGAACGGATCGTAAAACAATTGATTTTCGAAAGCACGAATCAAAACTAACAATCCAATTAAAATTACTAACTGAACAATTCTGAATTTGTTATTTAGCAGTTTTTGAAGCATATCTCGAAAATTTATTAACCCAAATGACCCACAAAATAAATACTGTTCCGTAAATGATTAACGGAAAAACCACACCATGTAAAATATGTTCTTGCTCTGGAAAATGATAGATCAAAACACATAAGAAGGCAATTCGTAAAATATTTAAAATATAAATAGTCAAACTTCCGCCTAAAATAAAAATCAATGTCGGTTTTAGTTTTCCAGAAAAAGAAACAACAAAAGAAACAAACAAAATAATGACACTAATAGCGTTGCAGCCTTCAATGACTCTAGCCACGTATTTTTGATGGTATAACAACTTAATAAAGGGTTCTGGTTTATTCTCTTCTATTGAAATATCATCAACAAACAAATTTAAAACTTGTTTGGTATGTTGAGCGACCGTTTTAGTAACAGAATCCATTTCGTCTGAACCAAAACTAGTAAGATATCCCTGATACAACAATGTTAATACCAAATAAGTCAAGAAAAACTTAGTCAGGAAAAGTAAAAACGGCTTGTAGAGAATAAAATATTTTTTCAAACTTTGATTTTTAACAAATTTATGTAAAAATTAAAATCAACATTAAATACTTTTGCACAAAAGAAAAATAAAATGAGTTTCGAAGCATTAAAACCAAAAGTAACTGAAATTACAACAAACGCAACATTTTCAAGAGAAGAAAAACTATTGAAAGTTTGCGAATTACTAGAACAAAACATCGAGTATTACACTTGGGTTGGTTTTTATTTTGCCAATCACGAAGCTAAAACATTGCATTTAGGCCCTTATGTAGGCGCGCCAACAGACCATACTGTGATTCCATTCGGAAAAGGAATTTGCGGACAAGTAGCAGTTTCAAACGAGAATTTTGTAGTGCCTGATGTGGCAGCTCAAGACAATTATATCGCTTGTAGTTTTACAGTCAAATCAGAAATTGTTGTCCCTCTTTTCGTGAATGGAGAAAATATTGGCCAAATCGATATCGATTCGAATGTTTTGGATCCTTTTACCGAAGCTGACGAGCAATTTTTAGAGTTTGTAAATCAAGAAGTTGCGAAATTATACTAATCAAACCGTAAAAAGTTTGTAACTTCAAAATTAAAGTGTATTTTTGCACTCGAATACGAAAAACGTATATCTACATAATAATCATTTAAAGGATATTAGCATGTACTTAACTAAAGAAGTTAAAGCAGAAATCTTCGCTAAACACGGAGAAGCAACGAACACTGGAAAATCTGAAGCTCAGATCGCTTTGTTCACTTTCAGAATCAATCACTTGACTGAGCACTTGAAAAAAAATCGTCACGATTATAACACAGAGCGTTCGTTAGTGAAATTAGTAGGTAAAAGAAGATCACTTCTTGACTACTTAAAAAATACGGAAATCAACAGATACCGTGAGATTATCAAAGTATTGGGTATTAGAAAATAATCAATATAAAAAAGAGGTGCCCACGCGCCTCTTTTTGTTTTTACAGATTTACATAAAAAGTTTGGTTTTTCATTGGGTTTTAGAAACAACAACTACACACAACAACTACAACACAACTAGAACCCTTTGTTTAACTTAGAGAATTAAATTATGATTCCACAATTATTTGTAGAAAGCATCGATTTAGGTGATGGAAGAAGCATCACAATCGAGACAGG
>JASLID010000001.1 GCA_030153045.1 Flavobacterium sp. | reverse complement strand
GCTCAGGAAATTATCGCTGATTTTCCTGAAGGATTAGATTATTTAATAACGGGTGTTGGAACGGGAGGACACATTACAGGTTTGGCAAAAGTGTTGAAGGCCAAATTTCCAAAGCTAAAAGTTATAGCTGTAGAGCCTGAATTGTCGCCAGTATTGAGCGGCGGTTCTCCTTCTCCTCATCCATTGCAGGGAATTGGTGCAGGATTCGTACCGTCCATCTATAACAACGAATGGATTGATGAAATCGTGCAGGTAGGAAAAGACGAAGCTTTTGAAAACACTCGAAACATAGCCAAACTAGAAGGTATTCTAGTAGGGATTTCAACAGGTGCTTCTTTATCGGCTGTAGCCAAAAAACTGGAAACCATTCCCGATGGCGCCAACGTTTTAACCTTTAATTACGACACAGGAGAACGTTACCTTTCGATAGAAGGGTTGTTCTAAAAACTAAGTAACAAAATGTGTGATTTTTCCTTGCTTTTTTAAGCGAGTCAGGGAATCTCATACCTAAAATTAAGAAAGAGATGAACATTTTAAATACAGGAAAAGTAATTCTAGCAGGCGCTGGACCCGGTGATCCGGACTTGATTAGCCTGAAAGCACTGAAATATCTTCAAAAAGCTGATGTGGTTTTAACCGACCGATTGGTCTCACCCGAACTCATTGAAGAGTATGCCAATAAAAACGCCATAGTGATTTATGTGGGCAAACAATGTTCCAAAGGAATTCACACGCCACAACAGGATATCAACGAATTGATGGTCGAATTTGCCTTGCAAAACAAGCTAGTACTCCGTTTAAAAGGCGGTGATTCTATGTTGTTTTCCAATGTTTTAGACGAATTGCAGGTTTTGAAAGAAAACAATATTCCTTACGAAATCATTCCTGGTATTTCGGCTGCTTTTGGTGCAGCTTCTTACACGGGAATTCCATTAACAGCCAGAGAATATTCTCGTGGAGTGCGCTTTTTAACCTTGTATGATTTGAAAAATGTGGCTCCAAGCCAATGGAAAGACTGGGCGAAAACCAGCGATACCTTGGTTTTTTACATGAGCGGGCAACGTTTGGATGCTTTGACAGCATCGCTGTTGGAAAACGGAATCAGCACTTCAAAAGGAATTGCAGTTGTCCAACAGGCTACAACCCCCAATCAAAAAACAACGGTGTTTTCTTTCGAAGACTTGCAAACCAAATCTTTACCTGAATTTGAATATGTACCAACGCTAATTATTGTGGGTGCTGTGGTGAATTTGCATCAGGAATTTTCATGGATAAAAGAGAAGAACACTATAGAATCTTATTTCGATAACCATAAAAATACGTACCAAAATGCTATCTGAAACTAAATTAACATTACTAAAACAACTGGTTCAGCAGTCTTCTAAGGAAGAAATTATATGGACCAAGGGCTATTTGGCTGGTTTTCTGGACAACAACCAACTTTCAGTGCAACCGATCGAAACAGTTCCTTCAGTTGCTGTAAAACCTTTGATTGTATATGGTACTGAAACTGGAAATGCGAAGAAAATCGCCTCTCAATTGCTGACCAACTTTAAGAAAAATAAAATTCAGGCAAAATCTATCGATATTTTTCAGTTTGATGTTTCAAAATTAGAGAAAGAAACGTTGGTTCTGTTTATTGTGAGTACGCAAGGCGAAGGGGAGTTTCCACAAAATGCCGTTGGTTTTTATGAAAAACTAAAAGCTTCAGAAACTAATTTAAGCCAATTGAATTTTGCTATTCTAGGATTGGGAGACACTTCGTATCCGCTTTTTTGTAATGCAGGAGTATTGCTCGATGAGGTTTTGGAAGAAAAAGGAGCAAAACGCTTATTGCCTTTGGTAAAAGCCGATGTGGATTATGCCGATACTGTATCAGAATGGGAAAGTAATCTGAAAGATGTTTTTTCAAAAAGTGCTTCATCAGCTTCAGTTCCAACACCAAAAAGCACAACGACTTCAAACGCAAAGAAAAATTATAAAGGGATTGTTTCTCAGAAGATTGTTTTGAATGATACAGGTTCGAACAAAGAAACGTATCACATCGAAATCACTTCAGATGATGAAATAATTTATGAACCGGGCGATGCAATTGGTTTTTATCCAAAAAATAATGAAACAGAAGTAAAAGCAATAGCGACATATTTTGAGGAATCGGAAGATTTTCAACTTCTTTCAGATAAAAACATTCGAGGATTGTCTAAAAAATCATTGGAAACTTTTGCAAAATTATTTGAAATAAGCATTGAAGAAGACAAAGCCGATTTAATCGATATTTTAAAAAAATACAATCCGAAAAAAGTAAAGTTAGAAGAAGTGATTCCTTTGCTTCACAACATTGCGCCGCGATTGTATTCGATTTCTTCAGCAGCTAATGCTCACGATGGCGAAGTGCACGCAACAGTTAGTTTGAACACTTTTTCGGTTAACGGAAATATAAAAACAGGTTTGTGTTCACAGTTCCTAGCCGATTTTCCTAAAGATGACGAAATCGAATTTTACATCCACAAGAATAACAATTTCAAACTCCCATCAGATGATACTGATATTATTATGATTGGTCCCGGAACTGGAATTGCGCCGTTCCGAAGTTTTATTGCCCATCGTGATGCCGAAGGTGCTGAAGGGAAGAATTGGTTGTTTTTCGGGGAACAACATTTTGTGTTGGATTTCTATTATCAAACTGAAATTCAGGAATGGATTGCCACAGGTGCGTTGACCAAATTAGATACTGCGTTCTCCCGTGATCAGGAAAAGAAAATTTACGTTCAGGATCGTATCAAAGAAAAAGCAAAAGACTTCAATGAATGGTTGCAAAATGGCGCATCAATTTACATCTGCGGACAAAAAAATCCAATGAGTAACGATGTTGAAAATGCTATCATCGATGTGATTGCTTCGGAAAGAAATATAAGTAAGGATGAAGCAAAACAGGTATTGGAAGATTTACAAACAGCCGGGAAATACCAAAAAGACGTTTACTAAAAAGAAAAAAAATGAGCGAGAAATTATCACCAATAGAAGGAATAAAAACCAAAAGTGACGGGTTACGTGGTACTTTAAAAGAAAGTATCGATTTAGACAATCACACCGGGAATGTGCGTCCGGACGATGAGACTTTAGTCAAGTTTCACGGAATGTATGTGCAGGACGACAGAGACAGAAGGGCAGAACGAGCAGCCAAAAAATTAGACAAATTGTATTCTTTCATGATTCGATTGCGAATTCCAGGAGGCGTTATCAATGCTGATCAGTGGATTGCCACACACGATATTTCTGAAGAATTCGGGACAGGGACATTAAAAATAACAACGCGTCAAACGGTGCAATTGCACGGGTTATTAAAACACCAATTACGTCCAACAATACAAGCGTTTAACACGGCCAAATTAGACTCTATTGCAGCTTGTGGTGATGTCAATCGTAATGTGATTGTGAGTTCGCATCCGCAGATTTCTTCTTTACATCAGGAAATTTATGAGTATGCGGATAAAATTTCAACGTTGCTTTTGCCTAAAACCCAATCATATTATGAGGTTTTTATTGATGGAGAGAAAATATACGAGCGTTCTTCAGAAGCGGATCCTTTGTATGAAGACCGCTATTTGCCAAGGAAATTTAAGATTGCCATTGCGATTCCACCATCAAACGATGTAGATGTTTTTACCAATGATATTGGATTGATTGCCGTCATTGAAGACAATAAATTGAAGGGCTTCAATATTGCTATTGGCGGTGGATTGGCAACCACTCATGGAAATCCGAATACGTATGCGCGTTTGGGTTCCATCATTGGTTTTACCGATACCGAAGAAAAGACGTTGAAGGCTGTTTATGAAATTTTGACTGTGCAAAGAGATTTTGGAAATCGTGTGGATAGAAAATTATCCCGAATGAAATATACGGTGGACAAACTAACAGTCGAAGGTTTCAAAAAAGAGTTGGAAAGCCGTATTGGATTTGACTTATTACCCGAACAACCGTTCACTTTTACAGAAAGAAGTGACCGATTTGGATGGGAACAAAATCACATTGGCAAATGGTTTTACACTCTGTTTGTGGAGCATGGAGTGGTAAAGCTCTATCAAAAACAGTTTTTATATGAATTGGCAAAATTGAAAATCTCCAACTTTATTTTTTCAGGCAATCAAAACCTGATTTTGGGTGAAATTGAAGATAAAGACAAAGCAAAAGTAGATGAGTTATTACTCAAATTCGAGATTGATAAACACGATAGCGCTTTGCGTAAAAATTCGATGGCGTGTGTGGCGTTGCCTACGTGTCCGTTAGCTTTGGCAGAAGCTCAACGTTATTTGCCCGAATTGGTAACCAAAATTGAACCTATTTTGGAGAAATACGAATTGCAAAACGATGAAATTTCCATTCGAATGACGGGTTGCCCTAACGGTTGTGGCCGACCTTATGTTGCCGAATTAGGCTTCATTGGAACGGGACCTGGGCAGTACAACTTTATGTTGGGCGGCGATCGATATGGCGAAAGATTGAATCAATTGTACAAAGAAAAGCAGACAGAATCAGAAATATTAAATGAAGTCGACCAGTTATTGGAGCGATATATAAACGAAAAGCATGAAAACGAAACTTTTGGAGATTTTACATTCCGAAAAATCATTTCACAGAATTAATAGTGTTGGAAGAACGGCGATACTTTTCGTATTGCTGTTTTCTCAACCGAATGTCTTGGCTCAGAAAAAAGTAACGCATCAGCAGTTGATTTGGTATGGCTATTACAATTCATTGACTATTAACGAAAAATGGAGTTTGAAAAGTGAAATTCAGGAGCGGCATTTTATTAATCCATCGGCACAAAATCAGTTGGTTTTTAGAACCAATTTAGAACGGAAATTAATAGATAATTGGAATGCTTCAGTAGGGATGACGCTTTTTTTACAAAGTCCAAATGATCCATATTCTGAAAGTAACTTAATGGTTCCAGAATTGCGTCCGGACATTGGATTTAACAACAAACAAAAGCTTTCTTTCCTTACCATTTGCCATCGGTATAAAGCAGAAGCGCGATTTTTTCATGATGTTAAAAACGATGAATTGGTAGGAGGGTATCGTTTTTCAAATTTCAGATTGCGTTATCAGTTGGGGTTTGATATTCCAATAGTTAAAAAAGAAAATTCGGATAAATTTATTCTGAAAATAAGAGATGAAGTGATGTTTAATGTTGGAAGTAAAATTGTAAAAAACACTTTCGACCAAAATCGAATTTATCTGGCGTTGAATTATGTCTTTAGTCCAAAAATAGCAGTAGAAGCAGGGTATATGAACTGGTTTCAGCAAAGAAGTTCAGGGGTAGATTTTTACAAAAGAGACATTATCAGATTTTCGTTATTTCATAACCTATCATTAAAAAAGAAAAACCATGAGTAATACACTTTTTCCAGTATTCTTAAAAACAGAAACGGCTCGATTTTTAATCGTGGGCGGCGGAAATGTTGGTTTAGAAAAAACGGAAACCTTATTAAAACAGAACTCAAATGTCAGTATCAAATTGGTGGCGAGTGAGATTTTTCCAGCTTTGAAAAGAGTTTTGGCACTGCATCCACATATCACTTTTCATGAGCGTCCATTTGATGAAACAGATTTGAATGAAACAGATTTTGTGATTGCTGCGACCAATGATAAAGTTGTAAATGCTGAAATAAAGCGAAAGGCCAACCAACTAAAATTATTGGTAAACGCTGCTGACCAACCTGATTTGTGTGATTTTTATTTGGGTTCAATTGTAAAGAAAGGACATTTAAAAATCGCCATTTCCACCAATGGAAAATCACCAGTTTTAGCCAGAAGAATGAGAGAATATCTAGAAGAAGCCATTCCAGAGGATATTAATGAAAGCATCGAAAATTTAAATGCGTTTAGGAATCAACACAAAGGGGATTTCGAAGCAAAATTAGCGTCTTTAAATTCGATAACATCTGTTTTAGTGGATAAGGACACCCCAAAAAAACAAAAGAAGAAGTATAAGAAACTTACTTTTGAAATTGCAGTTGTTTTTCTTGCAATATTCTTTGGATACGGACTATCAACGGTTATTACTGTTTCAGATTTAAACACCTTTGCACAAGATATTCCCCCTGTTTTTTTTGCGATGATTTTGGTTGGTTTCTTTGCTCAAATAGTGGATGGTGCAGTAGGATTGGGTTATGGTGTAACTTGTGCTACAAGCATGATGTTGTTTGGAATAAAATTGCCAGCTATAAGTGGAAGTATTCATACAGCCGAAATGTTTTCCAGCGGAATAAGTGGTTTTTCACATTATAAGTTCGGAAACGTTAATAAGAAATTGCTTTTCTGGTTGGCTGTTCCCGGAGTGATAGGAGCGGTGAGTGGTGCATTATTACTGATTTATCTTGGAAATAAATATGAGACCATTACTTATGCAGTTTTAGCAACTTATACTATGATTATTGGAATTCGTTTAATAAGCATAGCTTTTCGAAAAAACATACAGAAAAAGAAAATCAAAAACACGGGGCTTTTAGGGTTTTCTGGTGGACTTTTAGATGCTTTTGGAGGAGGAGGTTGGGGACCAATTGTGACTTCAACACTTTTAGCAAAAGGACGACAATCGAGTTATGTGATTGGAACGGTGAGTTTAGCCGAATTTTTTGTAACGCTAGCAGCTTCTATTACCTTTTTTGCTTCAATTGGCGTAAGTCATTGGTATATTGTGGTGGGGTTAATTTTAGGAGGTTCTTTAGCAGCGCCTTTGGCGGCAAGATTAGCAGGAAGGCTTCCACAGAAAACGGCTATACTTCTAGTAGCTTTTTTAGTGATTGTATTTAGTATCAGAATGCTGTTTAAAATATTGTAAAGATAAGAGTCAGTTACGAGCTGACTTTTATTGTTTTTACTTAAATGCTTAAGATATATTTGTCTTACTAAGTATTTTAGAAAATTTTGTTCTTTGACACTTTTGTTTCATCCCAAACTTATAGGTTTATCCGAGAGGATAATTAAAAAGGAACCATGTGAAAATCATGGGCTGTCGCGCAACTGTAAGGGGTAATAAGTTTTATTCAATACATCTTCAATGTATCACAAACCACTGTCTCGTTGCTAAACAACGAGATGGGAAGGTTGAATAAAATGCCCCAAGCCAGGAGACTTGCCGAGTTTGAATGATGGTGAATGCTTTCGCGAAATAAAGCTTAACTACGGATACTTTTCAATGCCGAAAATCTTTTTTTATAGAGATTTGAATGCATGAAGTGTGTCCATTCGGTTTTGTAATTACTAACGAAAGCTTTTATACAAGAGAGCATCGAACAATACATCAAATTATTGTTTAACTAATTACAAAACAGAATGAAAACAAATGTTTTGGGCTATCCGCGAATTGGTAGCCAAAGAGAACTCAAAAAAGCCTGCGAGCAGTATTGGACAGGCAAAACGTCAATTAATGAATTGATTGAAACCGGAAAGAAAATCCGAAATGAGAATTGGATTTTGCAGAAAAAGGCAGGAATTGATTTGATTCCTTCCAATGATTTTTCGTTTTACGATCAAATCTTAGACATGTCGCTGACAGTAGGAGCTATTCCGCAACGTTACAACAAGGTTATTTTGGATAAAAATAATACCGAGTTGGATCTTTATTTTGCGATGGCAAGAGGCTATCAGAAAAACGGATTGGACATTATCGCTATGGAAATGACCAAATGGTTTGATACCAATTACCATTACATTGTACCGGAATTTCAAAAAGACCAGCAGTTTTCCCTTTTTTCAAACAAAATTGTAGAGGAGTTCTATGAAGCGAAAGCGGAAGGGATTATAACTAAACCGGTGATTATCGGACCTATATCTTATTTACTTTTAGGAAAAGAAAAAGAAGAAGGTTTCCACCGAATTGATCTTATTAAAAATCTTCTTCCGGTGTATTTCGAGATTTTGGGCAAACTGAAAGATCATGGTGTCGAATGGATACAATTTGACGAGCCTTATCTGGCATTGGATTTAACCGAAAAAGAAAGAAATGCGTTTGTTTCGGTCTATTCTGAAATAAAAAAGCAATTTCCGTTTATAAAGATAATCTTAGCGAACTATTTTGACTGCTTTGGAGAGAATTTAGAAGCAGTACTTTCATTACCGGTAGATGCACTGCATTTGGATTTGGTGAGATGTTCGTCACAATTGGATGATATTATTGAAAGCAATCATTTGAAAGAAAATGTTCAGCTTTCGTTAGGCGTTGTCGATGGAAGAAATATCTGGAAAAACGACTTTCAGAAATCATTGGCATTAATAAACAAAGCCGTTGAAAAATTCGGTTCAGAACGGATTTTAATAGCGCCTTCGTGTTCCTTACTCCATTCGCCATGTGATTTGGAACTGGAAAATAAAGAAGACACATTAACACCTGAAATAAAGCAATGGCTTGCTTTTGCAAAACAAAAAATTGATGAGGTTGTGACGTTGAAGTATTTAGCTTCCGATGAAAATTCAGATATAGTTTCAAAAAAACTGGAAGAGAATATTTTGGCGAACGAAACCCGAAAAACATCGCAACTCATTCATAACGAAAAAGTAAAGCAAAGAGTTAATTCCATTACGGAAAAAGAAACGAATAGAGAAAATGCATTTTCGATACGTAGGAAAAAGCAGGTTGAAAGCCTAAATCTTCCATTGTTTCCAACCACAACAATTGGATCTTTTCCACAAACTAATGAAGTAAGAAACTGGAGAGCCAAATTCAAAAAAGGTGAATTAACACAAGCGGAATACGACGAGTTAATTCAAAAGGAAACTGAAGAAACCATTCGATTTCAGGAAGAAACAGACATTGATGTTTTGGTTCATGGTGAATTTGAACGCAATGATATGGTGGAATATTTTGGAGAACAATTAGCTGGATTTACGTTCACTCAATACGGATGGGTTCAAAGTTACGGAAGTCGATGTGTTAAGCCGCCAATCATTTACGGAGATGTGCATCGACCGGCTCCAATGACGGTAAAATGGACTTCTTTTGCACAGTCATTGACAAAAAAATGGGTAAAAGGAATGCTTACCGGTCCGGTAACTATTTTGCAGTGGTCGTTTGTGAGAAATGACCAACCGCGTTCACAAACCTGCACTCAAATTGCTTTTGCGATTCGAGATGAGGTGCTTGATTTAGAAAATGCAGGAGTAAAAATCATTCAGATTGATGAACCTGCCATTAGAGAAGGGTTGCCATTGCGAGAAAGCGAATGGAAAAATTACTTGGATTGGGCAGTGCGCGCCTTTAGAATTTCGGCAAGCGGGGTTCAGGATGAAACGCAAATACACACGCACATGTGCTATTCGGAATTTAATGATATTATTCAGAACATTGCCGATATGGATGCCGATGTAATTACTATTGAATGCAGTCGTTCCCAAATGGAATTGCTGGATGCTTTTTCGGATTTTAAATACCCTAATGAAATTGGTCCGGGAGTTTACGATATCCATTCTCCAAGAGTGCCTTCAAAAAAGGAGATGGTATTTCTTTTGGAAAAAGCGAAAGATGTTATTCCAGCAGATCAATTATGGGTAAACCCAGATTGCGGATTGAAAACCCGTCATTGGGAAGAAACTAAACTTGCCCTGCAAGAAATGGTTGCAGCCGCAAAGCACATGCGAATTGCTGTTGAGGAAACCATAATTGTATAATTGTATTTAAAACAGGGAATCGACTTGGTTCCCTGTTTTATTAAATCTGATAAACATATAAAGATGCCAAACCACGAACATAAAAATTGCCACCGCTGTTATGTAAATTTCGAATGTAAGGTTGGTTCTATCCTTCTTTGTCAATGTTATGGGGTAACTTTAACCGAAGAAGAAAGATATTATATGACTGAAAATTATAATGATTGCCTTTGTGCAAAATGTATGATTGAAGTAAAATCAGAGTTTCATAATAAAAAATTATCCAATCAAATTTCAAAACTTTTGAGGAAATAATTAGCTTTAGGATGATAATTCTAGAGTAATATTCAAAATGTATAAAAAAAAGAGACCCTAATTGAATAGAGTCTCTTTTTATAAATATTAATGAATTATTTATTAGAATTTCAAATTCACTACTAAATCAAAGTTATCGCTGATAGCTTTGTCAGCTACTGCACCAAATCCAACAGATGCATATTTAATATCGTATTTTGTTCTGTCAACAGCTAATTTAGCTGTAGCTACATTTTTGTTTACAACCACATCAAAAGTGATAGGATTAGTAATTCCTTTTATAGTTAAATCTGCAGTAACAGTATAAGTGTTATTCGATTTTGCTCCAATACTTTTGAAAACCAAAGTTGAAGTAGGGTGGTTTGCAACACTAAAGAAATCATCAGCTTTCAAGTGTCCGTCTAATTTTTCTTTACCTTCACCTGCTTTTAAATCTGTAGTATTGATAGTATTCATGTCAACTACGAAGTTTCCACCTACTAATTTTTTTGAGTTGAATACTAAACTTCCTTCTTTTAGGTTAATTGTACCTTCGTGTTGTCCAGTAAATTTTTTTCCAGTCCAGTTTATTTTACTTTTAGCAACATCTACTTTTTTACTTGTTTGAGCTGAAGCTGTTAATGTTCCTAAAGCCACTACTAAGGCTAATGCAATTGATTTTAAATTTTTCATGTGTTAAAATTGATTTTAGTTAATAATTATAGATTGATAAATAATTCTTCTTTTGATTTTCTTACTTTTATGTTGTGCTGTGTAGCGTCTTCTTCGTGACGGTAACCCACTGTTGCAATTAAACTTGCGTTTAATCCTTTTGCAGTCAGACCTAAAATTTCGTTTACTTTTTCAGGTTCAAAACCTTCCATTGGAGTAGCATCAATTTTTAATTCGGCAGCAGCATTTAATAAATTCCCTAGAGCCAAATACGTTTGTTTTGCTGTCCAATTATTTTTAATATCTTCAGGTAAAGTTGCGATTTTCGATTTCATAAAATCACCATAACCTTGAATGTTTTCTTCCGGAATTCCTCTTGTTTCGGCAATGTTTGCAATATAATTGTCGATTTCTGTTTCTCCTAAATTAATCATATTGGCGAAAACAAATAGGTGAGAAGCATCTACAATTTGCGATTGCCCCCAAGCCACAGGCTGTATTTGGGCTCTTAATTCTGGATTTTCAACAATAATAACTTTGTAAGGTTGTAATCCGTAGGAAGAAGAACTCAATCTGATGGCTTCTTTCAAAATATTTAAATCTTCGGTTGCTATTTTTTTTGTGGCGTCAAATTTTTTAGTAGCATATCGCCAATTCTGATGTTCTATAAATTTACTCATATTTTTAACTTCTGTATTTTTCTAATAATTCATTTAATTGTTGCAATTCTTGTACCGAAAGCTTTTCTGCAAAAGAATTTTCATGTTCAATTACTTTAGGATCTAACTCTTCTAAAAGCTTTAATCCTTTTTCGGTAATTGTTATTTCCATTTTACGGCGGTTCTCAGGACAAATTTTTCTTATAACCAGTTCTTTTACCAATAATTTATCAACCAAGCGTGTCGTATTACTTGTTCTGGCTATCATTCTGTCCTGAATGCAGGACATATTAGCCGCTTTACCTTTTTGACCTCTTAAAATTCGCAAAACATTATATTGTTCACTAGATAAATCGTACGGTTTTAAAATGTCTAAAAAACGATCTCCCAATACATTTCTCGTAAAGGTAAGGTTTAGCAAAACTTTTTTTGCCAGCGAAAGTTCTACGGTACTTTTTATTTCGTCTTCAATTTTCATTGTATTGAAATTTGTAGGTACAAATGTATATAAATATTTTATTTGTATATACAAATGTCTATTAAATTTTTGTTAATTATTATTTGAGGCTATTTACTTTCATTAATTTTAGAACTTTAAAAATAGACTGATGTATAAAATAGTTGTTTTATTATTTCTAATTGGGTTTACCGGTTTTTCACAGCAAAAACCAATCAAAATCTATGAAAAGGACGGTGTTCAAGTAAAATCATACGATTTCAATTCTTTTGAATCTTATATGAAATTAGATGATGATACTACTTATGTTATCAATTTTTGGGCCACTTGGTGTTTGCCCTGTATAAAAGAACTACCTTTTTTTGAACAGATACATGAAAAGTATAAAAATAAAAGAGTAAAGGTAATTCTAGTGAGTTTAGATATGCCAAAACGAGTAGAATCGAATTTAATTCCATTTATACTAAAGAAAAAATTGCAGTCTGACGTAATTCATTTAGATGATCCTGATGCGAATTCGTGGATAGAAAAAGTAGATAAAAACTGGAGCGGATCTATTCCGGCCACTTACATTTATAATAAAAAGGGAAATGCATTTTATGAGCGTTCCTTTACTTTCGAAGATTTAGAAAAAGAAGTTTTAACCTTATTAAATAAATAAATTATGAAAACAATTAAAATTTTAACCTTCATTATCATTGTGGGTGTAATGAGTGCTTTTACATATGTAAAGTCAAGTGTTGGGTATCAAGTGGGAGATATAGCCACTGATTTTAGTTTGAAAAATGTGAACGATAAAAATGTTTCATTGTCTGATTTCAAAGAAGCTAAAGGTTTTATTGTCATTTTCACTTGTAATCATTGTCCATTTGCCGTGGCTTATGAAGACAGAATCATTGCTTTGGATAAAAAGTTTGCTAAATTGGGTTATCCGGTAATTGCTATCAATCCAAACAATCCTGCGGTTCAAAGTGCTGATAGTTTTGATTTGATGAAAGTTAGAGCCAAAGAAAAAGGATTTACATTCCCTTATTTATTTGACGACGGACAGAAAATATACCCACAATATGGTGCTACAAAAACACCTCATGTGTATGTATTGCAAAAAACAAAGGCTGGAAATATAGTACAATACATTGGGGCTATCGATGATAATTATTCGGATGAGAGTGCTGTGAAATCAAAATATGTTGAAAATGCAGTCAATGCTTTATTAAAAGGAGAAGAAGTTCCTGTAAAAACAACGAAAGCTATTGGTTGTTCGATTAAAGCGTAGTATTTTTGAAATAAAAACTGAAAACAATGAATTTAACACAAGAAGATTGGTTTGAAAAGCTTCAAGCAGATGAAAACGCTGTGATTTTGGACGTAAGAACTGAAGATGAATGGAATGACGGAATTATTCCGAATGCCATTAATATAGATATTTACAAAGGACAAGGCTTTATTTATCAAGTTGAAGAATTAGATAAGTCCAAAAATTATTATGTGTATTGCAAAGCAGGAGGCAGGAGTGCACAAGCTTGTAGTATTATGAATCAAATGGGTTTTGAAACAACTTATAATTTAATGGGTGGTTTTTCCGAATGGGATGGTCCAGTTGATATGCCTAAATAATAAAAATCCCAAGCGAAAGCTTGGGATTTTTATTATTAAACATTTAGTAGCCACCACCACCAGCACTAGTTGTTTGCTTAATTAGTTGACCTCTTATTTCTCCATCAGGATATGCGGTACTATGTAGATTCACATAATAAAGATTTGCGTTAAGGTCCGCTATTTGAGTAGCATCTAATGCCGTACTAGTAAAATAAATTGGGGAAGTAAAACTTGTAAAAGGAAACACCGGTGGACCACTTACACCAACAGCTCCTTTATGAATGTGTGCATTGGTAGCTGTCATACCTGTATATGTTACGGTAATATTAAACACTTTTGATGAATTATTATATACCAAAGTCGCCATTCCGGTTGCTGTTGATGCATTAGCAGGAACTTCACTTGAACCATTTAAAGTTGCTTTGTAAGTAGTTGTTGATGACGTAGGTGGTGTTGAGTTATCATCATCATCATCATTATTGCAAGAATTCATGAAACAAATCATGAATAAAGCCAACGAAAATTTAAATAAGTTTTTCATAATATTTTTTTATTGTTTTTGAAAAATAACTTTTGGAAATAAATACATACAGTTAGTTGATATAAAATCATCTAACGTATTGAAAATCAATATTAAATTACAAAAATATTATGATAAAATTTATTTTTTAAGTAAACTTTAAAAGTTTTAAATTCCTATTTTAAACGATTTTTAACGAAGTCATACTCAATGAACCTGCTAATAAATTGTCGTTGAATAAAGTAATTTCATCGCTCTTGTCTTTTAATCCTAATGAATAAATTAAAGGCAAATAATGATCTGGTGTAGGAACTGCTAATTGAATGGCCTTACTTTGTTTATCGTAATCAATGATGGGTTGGTAGTTTCCATTTAAAAGCCAATTGTTGATGTTCTCATGAGCTTCAATGGCCCAGTCGAAGCCATAATCAACTTTATTAAAGTTATTAAAATCAACTAATCTTAAGTTGTGAATTATATTTCCGCTACCAATAATCAATATACCTTTATGGCGAAGAGAATTTAACTGTTTGGCCAATTCATAATGAAAACGGGCCGGTTTAGTATAATCGATACTCAACTGAATTACGGGGATATTCGCTTCGGGATACAAATGTTTGATAACACTCCAAGCTCCATGATCTAATCCCCATTTCTCGTCTAATTCTACTAGTGTTGGGTGCAATAACTGTTTGGTTACTTTTGCCAATTCTGGACTTCCTTTAGCAGGATATTGTACTTCATATAGTGCAGGAGGAAAGCCACCAAAATCATGAATAGTTGGAGGAAATTCCATGGCGGTTACTTTAGTCCCCTTAGTGTACCAGTGTGCCGATATACATAAAATAGCATTGGGTTTGGGTAATGCTTTGGCCACATTACGAAATCCTATTACAAACTGATTTTCTTCAATAGCATTCATAGGGTTTCCATGACCAAGAAATAAAACAGGCATTTTTTCAGTTAAAGAGAAATGCCCCGAAATTGTCTGCAAATCATTTAAGTTCATAAGCTGTTTTAAGTAGTATAAAATTAATAATTTTAAGGGATTAAAGCGCTGAAAAATCTGATAATTATTGTAAATTTGAGATACTTATAAATTAGTATAATGAGAAAACTATCTGTATTAGTTTCCCTAGCTTTAGGCATAGCATTAATTTCTTGTTCCAAAAAAAGCGCTACTGAAATGCAACCTACCAAAGGAGATGTAACCGAAAGCGTTTATGCCTCTGGTGTTATCAAAGCTGAAAATCAATACACCGTTTACGCCACTGTTAACGGAATTCTTCAAAATATTAATGTTACTGTTGGTCAAACCGTTACTAAGGGACAGACTTTATTCCAAATAGAAAGTGAAAAAGCAGCATTAAATACTGAAAATGCCCGTATTTCGTATCAGCTGAGTCAAGAAAGTGGTCGCTACATTCAGGATAAAATTTCAGAAATGGAAATGAAAGTTCAAGCAGCTAAAGACAAACTAGCACTTGATGAATCCATTTACAAGCGAAATAAAAACATCAAACAGTATAATGTAATTTCTGAAGTTGATTATGAACGAGTTGAATTGGCTTATAAAAATTCAAAATCGAATTATACTGCAAGTCTCAACCAATTGGCACAACTGAAAGCACAACTTAAAAACGACCAAAACAGGAACAGCATCAATTTAAAAATCAGTCAGAAATCACAAAGCGATTATACCGTGAAAAGTGCTTTTTCAGGCGAATTATATGATGTTTTAGTCAAAGAAGGGACGTTAATAACAACTCAGACACCTTTAGCAATTATTGGTCAGAAAAATGATTATTTACTTGAGTTGGATGTCGATGAGAATGATATGGTTCGTGTGGTGGTTGGACAAAAAATCCTCGTTACCATGGATAGTTATAAAGGCCAGTCATTTGAAGCTACTGTCGATAAAATTTATCCTATCATGGACATTCGTTCACGTACGTTTAAAATTGAGGCTCATTTTGTAAATCCTCCCAAAAAGTTGTATCCAAATCTTACTGCCGAAGCCAATATTATTATTCAAATTAGAAAAAATGTACTTACCATTCCTAAAAGCTATTTAATTGATAATGAATTTGTATTGGTTAATTCAGATGAAAAACGCAAAGTCAAAGTAGGATTGAGTGATTACCAAAATGTAGAAATTTTAGAAGGATTACAACCTGAAGAAACCATTTATCTACCAAAATAATGAATTTTAAACTCATTTTAAATATAGCTATTCATTTGCTTCGGGCCAGATTAAAGCAAACACTTATTGCTGCTATAGGCGTTACTTTTGGAATTGCAATGTTTATTTCTTTGGTGAGTTTTATGAATGGTTTAAATGATTTACTTGACGGATTAATGCTTAATCGAACACCTCATGTGCTTCTATACAACGAAATTAAACCGTCTGAAAAACAACCTATTTCATTGTCTGATAACTACAAAGGCTACACAAATATTGTCAGTTCTGTAAAGCCAAAAGATAGGGGTAAAGCCATTTACAATAGCAAGGCAATTATAAATGAACTAAAGCATGATGAACGAATTATTGATGTGGCTTCAAAAATTAATACACCCGTATTTTTTAATTCAGGAACCATTGAAATTTCTGGAATTATTAATGGAATTGAAGTGCTTTCCGAAGAAAAATTATTCAAAATAAGCGATTATATAATTGAAGGAAATGTTCTTGATCTACAACAAAATAACAGCATTATTATTGGAAAGGGATTAGCCAATAAAATGCTTTTGGAAAAAGGGGATATTATCAAAATCACTACACCAAAGGGAAATTTAGCCTCGCTAAAGATTGTTGGTATTTCACAAATTGGCATAGCCGAAATTGATAATATATCTAGTTATGCGTCGTTATCGACCGCTCAAAAATTACTAGGAGAATCTACAAATTATATTACTGATATTCAAGTGAAATTATACGATATGACTTTGGCACCAGCTTTAGCAAAAGAGTTTCAGAAAAAATTTGATTTAGACACTATCGATTATCAAACGGCCAATTCTCAATTTGAAACCGGAAGTACCATTAGAAGTATTATTTCATATGCGGTAGGTGTTGTATTACTTATTGTGGCTGGTTTTGGAATTTACAATATATTGAATATGATGATTTTTGAAAAGATGGATAGCATTGCTATTCTTAAAGCCACTGGTTTTTCAGGAAGTGATGTCAAATGGATATTTATTTTACTATCTCTAATTATAGGTGTTACAGGTGGATTGTTTGGGTTGTTGTTTGGTTATATTTTTTCTTCAATTATCGATGTTATTCCTTTTGAAACCAGCTCATTACCCACAATAAAAACGTATCCTATTAATTTTAATCCCATGTTTTATATAATAGGGATAACATTTGCTTTAGTAACGACATTTGTGGCAGGCTTACTTCCAGCGAGAAAAGCCAGTAAAGTGGATCCCGTTGAAATAATTAGAGGAAAATAAAATGAGTAATAAAGTATTAGAAACAATAGGGTTAACTAAATATTTTTATGATCCAGTCAAATTTAAAGTACTGAAGGACATTACAATGAGCATTAATCATGGTGAATTTGTTTCGATTGTTGGTAAATCAGGCTGCGGCAAATCGACCTTATTGTATTTGCTTTCTACTATGGATACAGATTACGAAGGACAAATATTTATTGATGAACAATTGGTTACTGGAAAAACCGATAAAGATTTTGCTCAAATTAGAAATGAAAATATTGGCTTTGTTTTTCAGTTTCATTATTTACTATCAGAATACAACGTGTTGCGAAATGTGATGCTTCCGGGATTAAAACTCAACAAGCTTACAGAACAAGAAGTAGAGCATAATGCAATGGAACATCTTCGAACGTTAGATATGCAGGATCAAGCTTTAAAAATGCCTAATCAGTTAAGTGGAGGGCAAAAACAGCGTGTTGCCATTGCGCGTGCACTCATAAACAATCCATTAATTATTATGGGGGATGAGCCTACAGGAAATTTAGATAAAAAAAACAGTGATTTGGTTTTCGATATTTTCAATAAGTTAACCATTGAAAAAAATCAAACGATGTTAATTGTGACTCATGATAATGATTTCGCTTCAAGAACCCATAAAACGATTACCATGGAAGACGGTAAGATAATTTCTTAAGCCTTATTTTATTGTTATCTCGTATTTATCAAGCAAGCCTTTAATGTTTTCTTGAGAAAAAATGGCTTTCTTTAACTTGGTTTTTTCAGGATCAATGGAAAAGAAGTAACTAGAATAAAAATCGGCTTTATTGGCAATGGCTTGATCGAAAACGGCTAAATGCAAGTTGCAATTATCAAACATTGCTTCGGTTAAATCAGATTTCATAAAATCGACACTTACCATACTGCAATTGGTAAAATTCATATTTTTCAGCTTCAAATCATAAAATTGAGTGTAATCTAATTTGCAATCAGTAAAGTGAAATTCGTAAATCACTTGATCGGTCATAGCAAAATTAACGCTGGTAAAGTCGCAATTGATAAACATGACATTGCGCAAACCTACATGACCTAGTTTAGCTTCTTTAAAGTTACAAAAATTGAAAGTACAATCGACAAATGTTGCGCCTTGAAAACTACATTGCGTTAAATCACAATAGTTAAAGACACAGTTTTCGTATTCTTTTTGGGTAATTTCGTATTGAGAAAAGGTAATTTGGTTGAATTCTTTATCGTAAATATAATCGGTATTCATTGTCTTTAATTTGAAATCAAATATTATTTAATCTTGTTCAGCTATTTTTTTCAATTTGTCCAAATTGATTGGTTTGCTCAAAAACTCTTTAACACATTTGTACTTTTGGGCTTTTAATTTATCTTCGATTGCAATAGATGAACTGGCTATATAAACTGTGCTTTCTTTATTGATTCTTTTCTCTAATTTACAAAACGCATCTAGAAATTCCCATCCATCCATTTCGGGCATTTCTAAATCAAGAAAAAGAACATCGGGTAAATCAGAAGTAGCTTCAAAATAAGTTATAGCTTCATTTCCATTGTTAAATTCTTTGGTTTCACCATAAAGCTTCGTTTTTTCAATCAACTTTTTAGTGATTAATTTGTATATAGGGTCATCATCAATGATGTAAATTCTCTTGTGGAGCATTATTAAAATATATTTTAAAAGTTGTACCTATGTCTATATTGCTTTCTACTTCTATTTTACCTTTCATAGTATCAATTTGATTTTTTGTAATAAAAAGTCCAATTCCTCTTGATTCAGGGTTTTTAGTAAAAGTTTTGTATAAACCGAATAATTTTTTTCCGTTTTTCTTTAAATCAATACCTATACCATTGTCTTTGATTTCAAGTATTTGATAATTGTCTTCTGTGTATGCTTTAAGCTCAATTTCAGGCTTCCTGTCGGGATGTCTGTATCGAATGGCATTAGATATAAAATTAAGCAAAACGCTTTCTAGATAAGCAGGATTAAAGCTTACCATTACGTCATCTGAAATTGTATTTGTTATAACCGCTTCGTTTTTAATAATTTGGTTTCGTAAAACTTCTATTGTTTTATTGACGTATTTATTAAGATTTAATTCTTCAATAACAGGATTTATATTGGTTTGTATGGAAACAACTTCATTTAAGTTGGTCATGGTTTGATTTAATGTTTCTGAAACCGATTTTAATAAAACTAATAATTCGTCTCGTTCTTTTTCGTCTTCACTCATTTCAATCAAACTAATCAAAGACTCAATGTTACTGGTGTGAGATCGTAAATTATGCGATACAATATGCGAAAAATTTAGCAGTCGTTTGTTTTGTTCAGTGACTAATTTCAGCGAGTTATTTAAATCTATTTCAAATTGCTTAGATTTTGTAATATCAATTAAAATTCCTCTAAATTTAATTGCATTTTCGCTTTCATGATAAACACTTACAATATCACGAACCCATACGACGCTACCATTTTTAGCGATCATTCTATATTCGTGGTCAAATGGTCTTTTTTCTCGGCCACAATTAGTACTGTATTCGATAACCCAATCCTTATCATCAGGATGAATTATTTTTCTCCAAAAATAATCATCAGCAATCCATTCTTCAGGAGTGTATCCTAAAATCGATTCTACTTTTTTACTCATGTAAGTAATGCCAGGGTCTTCTGAATTTCCTTCCCAAACGATACCATCAATACTATCAATTAAATCTTTAATTTTTTGTTGAGATTCTAATACCTGTCTTTCAGATTCTTTTCTGCTGGAAATGTCTTCAATAATGGCAATATGATTGTTTGGTTCTTCATTTTTTTCCCATAGAGAAGAAACCGTTATGTTTATCCAAATGATCTTTCCGTTTTTGTGAAAATATCTTTTTTCCATTGAAAATTGGCTAATTACACCATCTCTCATTTTTTTCATATTCACTAAATCTTCATTCAAATCATCAGGATGTGTAATCATCATGAAATTCATTTTCTTTATTTCCTCTTGGTTATAACCAATGAGTTCACAGAATTTATCATTTGCATCGATAAAAGTACCGTCGATAGAATTAGTATGTACAATTCCTAGACCTGCATGTTCGAAAATTGATTTGAATAAAAATTCACTTTGAATTATTTTTTTTGTTTGCAGATTAACTAATTCTTGTAATTCAGAAGGTTTTTTAAGTAGAGTAGTGGCAAAAAGTCCGCAAAGCGAGCTTAACAGAAATGCAATACCAAAAAGAGGAAAAAATACAAGCGAATAATTTTTGTCTTTAGAAACGATGTATAAAGTCCAATCTCCTTCGGGAATTTCCACCTTTTTAAAGGTTTTTTTGAGTAAAGAAGATTTGTTTTCAAGAAAAAATTCTTCTTTGTTTGTTAAAGGGTTTTTCTTTGAAAGTTGAAAATAAAACTTTCCTTTTTCAAAAGAAGAAATACCGGTTGATTTTATAAGTGTTTTAAATTTTACGATTACTGCCGAAAATCCCCAAAATTCACCTTTTTTAAATACGGGTAAACGACCAACAACGCCTAAACCTCCTTGTTTTAGCTCTACCGGGCCTGAAAAATAAATGGATTTTGTTTTGATTGCTTTTAAAGCAGCTTGCCTATGCAAGGGGCTATGTAGTATATCAAAATTAGTTGCCGCTTCGTTACCTTTTAATGGATACGTATATTTTATAACTCCATTGGGAACTAATTGTACAGCATCAATATAATTGTTACTATTGATAATTTGTTCTGCAATTTTTTCAAAATTTTTAGGATTCCCATTGTCATCAATGGTTAATGCTAAGGTAATAGTGGCAGCATAACTATTTTTTAAATTTTGTTCAATGTTTTTTTTGACAACAGCTAAAATGCTTTCCATTTCGTGTTGTTCACTTTGTTTTAAAGCTTGGTATTTAAAAAATAGAATAATGCTAAAAAATGAAAATAGGGATATAAAAACAATAAGCCCTGAGGTTTTAGGGCGTGATAAAAACCAACTAATCAGAGCTGCTATTTTCTTTTCGATACTCACATAAATGTTTTTAGTGTGCAAATATAGCTAAAAATCAGACAAATAGGGGGGTGTTTAAGAAGAGATTAAAATAAAAAAAGCCCACCAGTTGGTGAGCTTTTTTCGTGACCTCGACTGGATTCAAACCAGTAACCTTCTGAGCCGTAATCAGATGCGCTATTCAGTTGCGCCACGAGGCCTTTTGTTTTACAATGCAGAAGATATTATCTTGCTGAATGCGGGTGCAAATATAGGGATATTTGATTAAAATGCAAATAAGATTTTAAAAATAAATAATTAAATTTTTAACTGTAAATTAATTGCCTAGAGCCTTGGTAGTTACATAGTATCTCCAGCCAATAATTGCCATTTGCCATTTTTTGGCTTTGGCTAAATCTAACCTCTGTTTGGAAAAACTAGGTAGAACAAGTTTATTTATTTTAGCTAATATCTTGTACATAAATTATTTATTTCTGCAAATATAAAAAAAGACTACCATAATTTGTGGTAGTCTTTTTGATTTTGATTGCTTCGCCAGTTTGCCTTTGGCTCAGGTGATGATTTTATTCTTTTTATTCTCTGTGTTTTCTTGCTTTAATTGCTTCTTTTCTAGCAATTTCTGCATCTTTTAGAGCTTCTTCACGGGCTTTCATTGCTTCCGCATGAGCTTTCATCGCTTCTTTATGAGCAACTTTTGATTCGTCTCTAGCTATTTTAGATTCCTCTCTAGACATTCTACTTGAATGTTGATTTTTTTCTATATTTTTTTCAATGGTTATTTCCAATTGATTTTGATATTCCTCCATTTCTTCCTCAAACTTCTCCATTTCTTTTTCGAAGTTTTTCATTTTTGGATCATTTTCATCCATCTCTTTTTCGTAAACTTCCATTTTGGCTTCAAATTCTTTTTCGGCTAGTTTCATTTTTTTCTCAAAAACGGCCATTTCTTTTTCAAATGCTGCCATCGCTTTTTCGTCGTTTACATTTAATGGAAGTCTAGGAGCGTTTGGAACTCTAGGGAAAGAAGGAGCATTCGGCATTTCCATTATATTATTATAAGGATAAACTGGAGGTACAGGAGGCTCAGGAATTTCTATGTCAGCAATATGAGGAACTGCAGGAATCTCATCATCCCCTGAAAATGAAAAACTATAATCCTGATCGTCATCATCGTCTTCCGTTTTGTTGGTAGACGCTATTCTTGCTTTACTTGATGTTACAAATCCAACGTGATTAGCGGTTTTTCTCAAGTAGATAGGTTTTATAGGCTCATCGCTCATGATATGATTGACACCCGTTTTTCCATTTTCGTCTTTAAATTCGACTCTAATTCCGGTGATCTCACCCTTACTATTTCTTTTCAGTTTAGAATATTTGACATTTACTCCTTCTTTTTTCATAGATTCAATGTCTCTTTTTAGTTCTTCGTCAGAACTATTTTTTGTCCAAATCATTTCTGTCACATTTTGTGTAGGAGAAGAAATGGTAGAGCCGTTAGGAAGTGAACTTTGTTTTTCCTGTGCAATGAGTTTCACTTGAAAGAAAATTACAAAGGCTACTAATACTGGAAGTATCAACGCGTACTTCCATGAATTTAACTTTTTTGATTGATTTTTGTTTAACATAACAATTCGTTTTTTGATTAATGATTGATAAAAATGATTAGTAATTGATAAGCAGTTTTGATGAGTAACTACTTTTAAAAGTGCTTTTTGATACACTTTTTTGTCTTCGATATGTTGTATCGCCTTTTGATCAGCAATGTATTCTAAGTTTTGAGTAATAGCCTTTTTATATAACCACATAAATGGATTGAACCAGAAAATGATGCAGAATAATTTAGTCAACATGACATCTACAGAATGCTTTTCTTGGCTATGTATTTTTTCATGCAATAAAATGCTGTGCAATTCGTCGTTTGTATAATAACTGGAGTTGTAAACGATATAGTTGAAAAAAGAAAATGGAGCAATATCTTCATTTAAATCGACTAGTGAAAATTGGTCTTTCTTAATCACTTCTTTTTTGTGCAATAGTTTAAAAAGAGAAGCTAAGTGAGTTAGAATTTTGACAAATAAAAACACTGCTATGATGCTATATCCAATGGCTGTAAACTGAAACCAATCGATTGAAGTTACTTCCTGAACCGGAACCTGATGTACGGTTGAATTTCCAGAAAACTCCACTAATTCATTAAAAGCCACTTTAGGTCTCTCTACTAAAATTATTTTTTTAATAAATAGCAATGGCATAATAGCAGAAGTAAGCATTCCGGCCAATAAAAACCATCTATTCGTTGTAAAAAATGTTTCTTTTCTCAGTAGAAAATGATACGCTAGAAAGTACACTGAAAGTAGAGCACTGGCTTTTAGCAGATATATGAAAAGTGTTTCCATAACTATTTCTTTTTCTCGATTATGTCTAAAATTTCTCGTAATTCATCTGCCGAAATTTTATCTTCTTCGGCAAAAAAGGAAACCAAATTTTTGTACGAACTGTTGAAGTAATTGTCAATAGCTGTATTCATAAATTTCTTGCGATACTCTTCCATCTTAACCACTGGAAAATACTGGTGGGTATTTCCAAAGGCATTGTGTCCAACAAAACCTTTTTCTTCTAAATTTCTAATGATAGTTGAAAGTGTGTTGTAGTGTGGCTGATCTTCTGTTATTTCGGCCATGACTTCCTTTACAAAAGCTTTTTTAAGCTTCCATAAAATGTGCATGATCTCTTCTTCTTTGTTTGTTAACTTTTGCATATCCTAAAAATTGATTGTCAGTTTGAGCTTGACAGGAACAAACGTACAACTAGTTTTTTAGTTACACAACTATTTTTATAGTTATTTAACTATTTTTTAAGTTAATTTTAAATAAAATACAAGTTAAGTATTTATGCATGAACAAGTTGTTGTTCTTTTTTTACTATAGAAAAAACCCAGAAACCTAAAAGCACTGAGATAACACCTAAGATTCCCATAAAAAGCCAGTTGGCTTGGTAGCCAAAATGGGAGATAATTTCCATACCAATTTTAGCTGATGCAATGTGAGCCAAACTGTAACTCATAGTAAAAATGGCCATATAACGTCCTTCATGTCCTTTAGGAGCTCTGCTCAAGGCAAATGAGTTAGAGAATGGAAAAGCAAACATTTCCCCAAAAGTCATAAACAACATCATGATGATTAAAATACCAGCCCAAGTATTTACTAACATTAAAAACAAACTAATGGTCATTGCCAACGCGCCATAAGTAACTATTTTTACTTTGTCTAATTTTTTTCTTTCCACAATACTTACAATAGGCATTTCTAAAAAGAAAATCAATAAGCCGTTCATCATTAATAGTAAACCGGTTTGAAATTCAGTTAAATTAAACTGTTCTTTATGATATAATGGAATGGTTGTAAAAAGCTGGAAGAACAAAACACCTGTAATAGTACAACAGGATAAAAATATCCAAAAAGGTTTGTCTTTAAAAACCGAGTGGGTGAGTATTTCGCCTGGATGTTCTTTGTCTGTATATTTAGATTTGGTTTTCTCTTTTACAGTACCCCAGAAGATCAAAATGGCTAAAATGCAGGTGGCTCCATCAACCCAAAATAAACCTCCGTAGCCAATATTCATAATAATTAAACCTCCTAAAGCCGGACCAGCTGCAAAACCAAGATTAATCGCCAATCTGACTAAAGTCAGTGCTCGTGTTCTGTCTTCTTTTTTTGCATAAGCGCCTAAAGAAACAAACATGGCGGGACGAAACATATCGGCAATAATCATAATAAGAAACATACCTATACAAAGTCCAACAAAACTCGTAATATATTGGAGGGCAAAAAATGCAATTCCGCTAAAAAACAAACTGAAAATCATGATTTTGTAAAAACCAATCTTATCCGACAATTTACCGCCTAGCCAAGAACCACACATGGAACCGACTCCGAAACTAACCATGATCCAACCCACTTCCGAATAACTAAAATGCAAATCTTCTTTCAAATACTTCGACAAAAATGGCAAAACCATTGTTCCGGCTCGGTTAATGAAAGTGATTAAAGTTAAAATCCAAATTTCTCTTGAAAATCCTCTGAAGTTGTTGATGTAGCGATTAAGGGCGTTTTGAAGCATTGGCAGTAGAGTAAAAACCAAAGTTACAAAATTACATCTTTGCTGCTTTGCAACTTTTAAACTAATTTTGCTGAAAATTTAAACCTCATGAAAAATATATTTCTTTTGTCTATTTTCTTTTTTCCATTATGTGTTTCGGCACAATGTAGTGAAGATTCAGTGGTAGCATTTCAAAAACAAATTAATTCTGAATATGCTGATCCTAAAGAAACTCCGCTGAAAGAAAACGATTTGGTAGCGTTTAAAGCGCTTCATTTTTTTCCAACAGACTTGAAGTATTGTGTTATTGCAAAATTTGTGAGAACTCCTAACGAAAAGCCTTTTGCGATGCCTACATCGGGAGAAAGAAAACCTTTGTATGTGAAATATGGCGAAGTATTTTTTGTGATTAAAGGCAAAGACTTAAAATTGAACATTTATCAAAGTATCGATTTAGCTAAAACTGAAAAATATAAGAATCATTTGTTTCTTCCGTTTACCGATTTGACTTCAGGAATACAATGTTATGGTGGCGGACGCTATATTGACTTAGAAATTCCAAAGAATGATACTATTGTAATCGATTTCAATAAAGCTTATAATCCTTATTGTGCTTACAACGAGAGGTATTCTTGTCCAATTCCTCCGAGAGCGAATGATTTGGATATAGAAATTTTGGCTGGAGTAGTAAAGTTTCATGACTAATGTTTTATAACCTTCACACACATAAAAGTGCCAACTTACCAGGCGTTTTGGAAATTGTAAATCAGTATCCAAATGAGTTTGATGCGTCAATACAATTCTTTTCCATAGGAATTCATCCATGGTATATTAATGTAGAAAAGGTAGAGGAGGATTTAGTAATTATAGAAGAAAAATTACAGTTGCAAAATTGTTTGGCAATAGGTGAATGTGGATTAGACAAACGAATTGAAATTCCATTAGAAATTCAAACTGAAGTTTTCGAAAAACAATTAGTACTTGCAAAAAAATATAAAAAACCTGTAATTTTGCACTGTGTTTCAGCATATCAGGAAGTTGTCGAAATAAAGAAGCGATTACAAATTGATGTTCCGATGGTAATTCACGGGTTTTCAAAAAACGAACAAGTGGCAAAATCACTTCTAGATAATGGGTTTTATTTGTCTTTTGGAAAATATTTATTGCGTAATCCAGAATTGGCTTCGGTTTTTGAACAAGTTCCCAACCATCAATTTTTGTTGGAAACAGATATGATTGAAGAAACGATTTATGATGTCTATGAAAAGGCATCTTCAATAAAGAAAATTAATATGGAGGATACGGTTGAAGCTAATTTCAAAAGTATTTTCAAACTTTAAAATAGAGTAGAGATGGCAGTTTGGCAGGAAAGAGCGGAATTATTATTCAAACCTGAAGGTTTGGAAAAACTTAAAAAATCAAATGTATTAATTGTTGGTATGGGCGGAGTAGGTTCTTTTGCAGCCGAATTTGTTGCTCGTGCCGGAGTAGGTAAGATTACCATTGTGGATGGGGATGTCGTCGATATTACCAATATCAACAGGCAATTACCTGCTTTACACACCACAGTTGGACTACCTAAAGTACAATTGATGGGAGAACGATTGAAGGATATTAATCCTGAGTTGGATTTGACCATAATTCAAGAATTCTTGTCGCCCGAAAGAGCCAGTGAGATTGTGACCAATGATTACGATTATGTCATGGATTGTATAGATAGTGTGACTCCAAAATTGAATTTGATTATAGCTGCTAAACGCAAGAAAGTAAAAATAATTAGCAATATGGGAGCTGGAGGTAAATTTGAAGCAAGTAAAGTTTGTGTAAAAGACATCAGTAAAACCGATTATTGTCCGTTAGCCAAAAACGTTAGAAAGCGCTTAAAAGCGGAAGGAATTTCAAGAGGTGTAAAAGTAGTATATTCACACGAGCGTCCTGATTACACTAGTATCAAACAGACGGATGGTTCTAATTTTAAAAAATCATTTTACGGAACCAACAGTTGGATGCCAGCTTTATTTGGTTTGCATGCCGCAGAAAAGGTAGTTCGTGATTTACTTAAAAAATAATAAAAAAATCCCACTTTAAGTGGGATTTTTTTATTATTGGAACTCGTCCATAGGTTTAAGACTGTCTTTAGCTGCAACTTTAGGTTTTATAGGAACAATTTTTTTAGGTCTAACGGGTATGTAAATTTCAGTAACCCATTTGGATGCAGATTTATCAGTAGTTATATTTTTAGGAATTAGCTCAATTTCCTTATAAGTGTCGCTTTGTTCTAAATGATTTTCTTCGATAAAAGTCTTAATCTTTGCCAAGGCTTCTTTTTTATGATTATAGTTCCCCGTAAGGGTAGCTTTTATAGCTCCAAAAGGGTCAGTTTGACCATTATAAATATCACTTTCGGCCGAGGTATAAATTTTCTTTTTTGTTGGTACAGCTATCGAGAAAGTATATTTGTTTTTTATTGAATCTTTCGAATGATAAATTAAAAATGGCACTCCGTTAGAAGGTGTATTTGTAATTTTTAAAAGCTCATTTAGTTTAGGTAAAAAGTAATTTATTTTACTTGGAATTTCTTCTATTTTACAAGAAACGGGTCTTTGAATATAAAAAACAGTATCTCTTTTTACAAAACCATCTACTTTAATGGTGTAGGTGTTTATTTCTCGGGTAAGAATATTGTTAATAGCCAATAAACCATCATCGAATTTTTTAGCAAAATTATTGTCGGTTCCTCTATTAATAAGTCCTAAGAATTTCTCTTTAAAATCCATTTGTCCTTTGGTAGACCATGTAAGGACAGTTTTTTTAGATAAAGTATCTTTAAAAGTTAAGGTTAATTCGTGATTAACTTCATTAATCGTAATATTGTGTGTTATAGTACTATCATTTAACTTTTGAATTTCACTTATTTTCCAGTTGTCAGCTTTCCAAGGATTTATAGAGTCCCAATTCTTATCTTCTGCAACATATTTATATGCTATATCTTTTGAGACATCAATTATCTTTTTTCTTTGAATTTGATAGCTACCATCTTTAGTTGCAACAAATACTGAAATTGTCCCAACGGAAAGGAGTAATAATAAAAAGATATACTTAGCAATCTTCATTTTGTAGGTTAGTATAAAGTTGCGTAAATTTAAAAAAAAATGTTAAAGAAACGATTATTTTACACTAATCTTTTAATAGTGATTTAATTACAAATAACAGACCAATAAAAACTAAAAAAGCTACTAGAATCCACTTACTTCCCTTATAGTGTTGATTGTGAATTTTTAAATCTTTGCGGTAAGCAAAAATCATTATAATAATAAAGCAAATAGCGAATAACACTGCGAATTGTATCTGGCCTAAACTAAACATAATTTTTTTTGGTAAAAATAACCATTTGTTGGATGATTTTAATAATTTGCAATCAAATTAACTGAATAAAATTATGCAAAAGCAAATACATGCAGTACATGAATTTCACAGTACTTTCGGACTTGGAATTAAGAATGAACCAACTGGTGATTTAGGGGAAAACAAAAACCTCCTTCGTTTTAATTTGATGAAAGAAGAAAACGAAGAATATCTAGAAGCAGTGCAAAATAACGATATCACCGAAATTGCCGATGCATTAGGCGATATGCTTTACATTTTATGCGGAACTATTTTAGAACACGGTTTGCAACATAAAATTGAAGCTGTTTTTGATGAAATTCAACGCAGTAATATGAGTAAACTAGGTGAAGATGGAAAACCTATTTATCGTGAAGATGGTAAAGTTATTAAAGGGCCTAATTATTTTAAACCCAATTTTGAAGAAATTCTTCAGCTTTAAGCTTTATGCATTAAGCAAAAAAAAGCAGAAATAAGTTTTTATACTCATTTCTGCTTTTTACTAATATCTCTTTTATCTATACTTTAACTGTCCATCCAAAAGTATCTTCAGCCAGTTTGTGTTGCATGTTAGTCAGCTTTTCTTTTAAATCAAGCGCTATCGATTTTTCTGTTTTTGGTAATTCATAATAAGTATCTTGGTAAGAAAAACCTATGATTGGGTTAACTACTGCTGCAGTTCCTGCTCCAAAAATCTCTTTTAAACTACCATTTTTTGCAGCCTCAATTAGTTCAGCAACAAGTACAGGGCGAACTTCAACATTTATGCCTTCGCGTTTCGCTAAATCAATTAAACTCTTACGGGTTACACCGTCAAGAATTCTTTCACTTGTTGGCGCAGTATATAATGTGTTGTTAATTCTAAAAAAAACGTTCATTGTTCCAGCTTCTTCAAGCATGGTATGTGTGGCATCATCAGTCCAAATAACTTGTTGAAAACCTTGGTTGTGCGCTAATTGTGTTGGATAAAACTGTCCAGAATAGTTTCCGGCTGCTTTTGCTGCTCCAATTCCACCATTAGCTGCACGACTATAATGTTCAGCAATTAATACTTTAACTTCTCCTGAATAATAAGCTTTTGCAGGCGATAAAATAATCATGAAGCGGTATTGAGTTGAAGGTTGTGCAATAACTCCAGAACCAATCGCAATCATAAACGGTCGGATATATAATGTATTACCTTTTCCTTTCTTTACCCAGTCTTTTTCAATTTTTAAGATTTCATTTAAACCATCAAGAAAAACTGATTTTGGCACTTCCGGCATACACATACGTTCAGCCGATTTGTTGAATCTAATATAGTTTTCTTCAGGTCTAAAAAGCCATACATCATCATTGTCGTCTTTGTAAGCTTTCATTCCTTCGAAAATAGCTTGACCGTAGTGAAAAACTTTAGCAGAAGGATCTAATAAAAATGGTTCGTATGGTTTGATAATTGGTTTCTCCCAAGCCCCATTTTTAAAATCACAAACCAACATATGATCTGTAAATACATTACCGAATGTTAAGTTTTCAAAATCAACTTCATTAATTTTTGAAGAAGCTACTTTCACAATATCGATTTCGCTAGAAGTATTTAAGCTCATTGTTGTAAATATTTTTTGCTAATTTACTAAAAAAGAAAGGCTATTGTTAAATTATGGTCAATTTTAAACGCGTAATAAGTTATTTTTTTCAAAAAAATAAGTCTGTTTCAAGAATATTGAGATTTTGTTAATTTTTTTACATTTCTTTTAATATTAATGTACCATTTGAACGATTTCTTTTAGATTTGTATTTTAACTATAAAATTTTAAAAATGAAAAAGTTATTTGCTGTCTTAATTGTTATTTTATCAGGTTTTACAACTACTGCACAAACATCAAAAGCTAAAGCTATCAATGTGAATGATTATGCTTTATTTGGAGAAAAATTTACGCCTAGCAATGTGCTGAATGATAAAGCGATGCTTAAGAAGTATAAAACGCTTAAAAAAGGTGATACTGTTACTGTAAAATTCAAATCGAAGATTAAAGAAGTATGTAAAAAGAAAGGTTGTTGGATGAATATGGATTTAACCGATAGTAAAGATTCTTTTATCAGATTTAAAGATTATGGTTTCTTCGTTCCTTTAAATGCTGATGGAAGTCAGGCTATTGTAGCTGGAAAAGCTTATATCGATGTCGTTTCGGTAGAAGAATTACGTCATTATGCTAAAGATGCTAAGAAATCTCAAGAAGAAATTAATAAAATCACCAAACCTAAGGTTACTTATGCTTTCCAAGCAACTGGAGTTTTAATTAAAAAATCATAATGAGAGTATTTTTACTATTGTTAGTTTTTATATCGTTTTTCTCCTGCGATAAGAAAAAAGAAGAATGTGTAAAACCAGTGACAGAGGAGAAAAAATTTGATATGTATGAAATGTCAGAAATGGCAATGCTCATGGAGCAAATGTTTGTAGACAATGAACGTTTGAAGCAAAGAATAATTAAAGGAGATAGTATAGGTGAATTCCCTCAGCATTTCTTGAAAATTCACGAAGCTGTTATGACCGACAAGCAAGAAAACGATACTTTTTTTAAACAACACGCTATCGAATTTATCAAATCGCAAGAATTGATTTATGCAGCGCCTCAAAAAGCGAAAGAACATTTTAATGCAAGTGTCGATCAATGCATACAATGCCACGAAGTAAAATGTGGTGGTCCAATTGTTAGAATCAAAAAACTGTACATAAAATAACATTGGAAAGAAAAATCATAAAAACACTCGATGGTTCTACAACCATCCAGTTGGTCGATTGGAACGAATGTTATCATTCTAAAATGGGAGCAGTTCAGGAGGCTTATCATGTATTTATAAAAAATGGTCTTGATTTAATGAAAAAAGAATCAGTTTCAATTCTAGAAATTGGTTTTGGAACAGGACTGAACGCTTTTATCACTTTTCTAGAATCTGAACAAAAAAACTTGCAAATAGAATATACAGGAGTCGAAGCTTATCCAGTTATTGAAAGCGAAGCTTTTGCCATGAATTATGTTAATGAGTTAAATGCTGAGAGTTTTGAATCTATTTTCAAGAAAATGCATCAATGCAATTGGGAAGAAGAAACCACAATAAGTAACAACTTTACCTTAACAAAGCGCAAGCAACTTTTTGAGGATATAGACGCCATTAACCAGTTTGATTTAATTTATTTTGATGCTTTTGGATATCAAGTCCAACCCGAACTGTGGAGTACAGAAATTTTCAATAAAATGTATTTAGCATTAAAAGAGAATGGGGTTTTGGTTACTTATGCTGCCCGGGGAGTTGTTAAAAGATCAATGCAAGAAGTTGGTTTTTTTGTTAAAAAAGTAGCAGGCCCTCCAGGAAAACGGGAAATGATGATAGCCTTTAAATAATATTAACAAAATATTAATTTTAGTTCTTTTTTAATAGGTGAATTTTTATTATATTTGAGTAGTTTAATACCACAAATTTAATTTAGTGCCTATGTCAAGACAAATGATTGATTATACAAAATCGATTCTTGAAAGAGTCAGTTTTGACCCAATTTTGTTTTGTAAGGAATTTGAAAAAGCTGTAAAAGCGCTTTTGCCTTACGAACTCGAAGAATTAGCTGAATGGTTTTTTTCTTTCACAAAAGAAAAACCTGAGCTTAGAAAATGTGAAGTTTATTTAAATGTATAATAAAAAAGGAGCTATTTAGCTCCTTTTTTATTTGCCTTCTATTTTATTTGTAATCAATGCTTTACAATTAATTTATTGTAAAAGAAAGGTTATTCTTAAAAAAGCAATCAAAAAATGCATTTCATCGATTTTATATGTATTTAATCGATGATTTTAGCAATTTTTCCTTGCATATTAATAACTACTGTGTTAATTTTACAAAGAGTTCTTAACGAAATAGTTACATTTTAAATTTTACTGCTATGTCTAGGATGATTTATGATTACACCAAAAATGTACTTGAAAAAGTAAGCTTTGATTTAAAACTTTTTACTAAAGAGTTAAAAAAAGCTGTTAGAAATTTATTGCCTTATGAATTAGAACACTTAAGGAATTGGTTGTTATTCTTTACAAATGAAAAGCCTGAACTTAAACAATGCTTATATATTGTGAATGAATAAAAACTACTCAAATTTTCTACAAACTTAACAGGAGCCATTGGTTCCTGTTATTTTTTATGTAAAGGACTAATAATTTCCACATTTTGAAAAGCAATGGCACCACGTAAAACCCCAGAAATAACTTCTCGTAAAGCATCAATAATATGAATTTTTAATTCATTTTTCGGGAAAATTAAACTCACTTCACGCGCTGGCTTTGGTTCAACAAAATGTTTTAATTTCTGTTTGTCGGTTTCTTTTAAATCTAAAGTGTGTAAATAGGGAAGGAGTGTAATTCCTAAACCTTCGTCAGCCAATTTTATTAATGTTTCAAAACTGCCACTTTCAATTCTGAATTTATTTTCAGTATTTGTGGTGGTGTTTTTACACAGATTTAAAATACCATCTCTAAAGCAATGTCCATCTTGAAGCAATAAAATCTCATCAATATTCAAATCATCTATTTCAATTTCCTTTTTACCAAATTTGGAATGATTCTCAGGGATATAAACCATGAAGGGTTCAAAATACAAAACCACTTCTTTAATTTTTTCTTCATCTAATGGAGTTGCCGCAATAGCTGCATCCAAATGTCCATTTTTAAGTTTTGTAATGATTTCAGACGTGTTTAACTCTTCAATAATTAGCTTAACTTTTGGGTATTTTTTGATGAAATTGTTCAAGAACATTGGTAAAAGTGTGGGCATGATGGTTGGAATAATTCCCAATCTGAATTCACCGCCAATAAATCCTTTTTGTAAATCGACAATATCCTGCATTCTATCTGCTTCATTGACAATGTTTTTAGCTTGCGCTACAATTTTTTGCCCAACTTCGGTTAATTGAATAGGTTTTTTACTTCTGTCAAAAATTTGGATTCCAAGTTCTTCTTCCACTTTTTGAATTTGCATACTCAATGTTGGTTGAGTCACAAAGCACTTTTCAGCAGCCAAAGTAAAATTTTTGTGTTCGGCTACAGCCAGTACATATTGAAGTTGTGTAATTGTCATAGAATAGCATTTTGTTATGCAAATATAAAAACTATCAATTTAATTTATGCTATTATAGGTTAATTTTACAATAATTTCGTAATAATAAAAATTAAACATATGAAAATTAATAGTTTAGGATTGCCTGTTAAAGAGACTGAAGTCTTAATTACTGAGTTAAATGTCTTATTGTCGAATTTTCAGGTGTATTATCAGAACCTGCGTGGCCTGCATTGGAACATTCGAGGAAAGCGTTTTTTTGATTTACATGTGAAATTTGAGGAGTTGTATAACGACAGCCAGTTAAAAATTGATTTAATTGCTGAGCGTGTACTGACTTTAGGAGGAATTCCTCTGCATACTTTTGAAGATTACATTAAGAATAACCAACTTACTGTCGGGAAAAATATTCATAACGACGAAGAAGCAATCACTCTAATCGTAAATTCCTTATCTCAATTGCTTAAAATTGAAAGAATCATTTTGAATAAAGCAGGAGATATTGATGATGAAGGAACAAACTCCATGATGAGTGATTTTATAAAAGAACAGGAAAAGACTATTTGGATGATGAAAGCCTGGTTGGAAGAAGAAATGTAATTATTCTTTGTCCAAATTTTCATTAAAAGCCGAAGGAAGCATTTGAGGAATGAATTTTATCAAAATAGGAAGTAGTAAACTACCACCAGGAACTAAGAAAATAGTTAATGATGGAATGGATTTACAGATATCTAACAATTGATTTTTTACTTTCTTTTTTTCTTCCGGACTCAAATCTCTTTTGGTTGATTTTGCTAGTAAAACCATTAATTCTTTACTCTGAGAAATTTCTAGCAGTAGTCTGTTTTTATTTCTAGAAATCAGTGTATGAACATTTTGTGTCGTTTGATCGTAAAAGTGTTTTACCGGATTTGAAAAATTAAAATAAGGAATTTGATCTTTGTTAGTCGTTAGAAACAAGTCCATATCGGCGATGCTTTTTTCAACAAATAAGTTTGAAATGTTTATCTTTTCAGCCAATTGGATTAAGAATTTTTTCTCCGATTCTTCTATTTTGGCATCATTCCACATCGCCATCCCCGCCATGTCAATGAGGTAGTATTTTTCATACTCGTCTTCAAAATAGGATAAATCTAAATTTTCAAGAGATAAAACTCCTAGCCGATTAAACTTGGTATAGCGTACCGAGGATTCAAATAATTTTTGAAGCAAATCGTCGTATTTTGTTTTGGTTTCTTTTGCTTTTAAAGCTAATGAGACGATGTTTACAATAATTTCTTCTGTTTTTTTGAGGTATTTCTCTGGAATTCGCCCTTCAGTGAGGTATTTTTTAAAAGCGAGAACATCAATAAACAATAAGGCATTGGTTAAGATATGCGAAAAGTTTTTACTGATGATATTATCGTTGGTTTGAACCCGGGAACTGATGATTTTTTCTAACGAATGTGAAACGGAATCTTGCGGAAGAATTTTATATAACAATCCAGAACTTTTAGGATGCAAATCGTTATAAAAAGAAACGCATTTTTGAATAAAAGAGTCTTGATCTCGGTTGTTTTCGGATAGTTGATAAACGCCAAACAATGTGTTTAAAAGTCCAATTTTAGAAAATTCTTCAGGGGTCCATCCTTTGGTGTCAATGCTTTTTTCGGTTACAAAATGAGTCGTATATCCTACAAGAAACCCAGTTTCTCTAGTGTTTTCATAGAACAGTTTCGAATCATTTATGATGGCTTGTTTTTGAGTATTTTGCTCAAAAAAGAATTTTTCAATCCAACCATGTGCCGAAGCATTTATCATAACAAACTTTTGAAGTGCAAAGCTAAATTTTTTTACTGAAGTGCAATCAATTTAAAATTAAGTTTTCAATAATAAATTAGGGTCTGGACTTCAAATTTTGCTCACAAAGCTGGATAATTTCTGCAATTCTGGAGTTTCTCGTTTCTTGACGCTTAGCATGATTTAACCAATACAAATAGCTTTTTCGATATGAAGGGCTGAAATTTTGATAGTTGGTCAATGCTGTTTTATTTTGGTTAAAAGCTAATTGTAAATCTTCAGGGATTTCATGGTTTTCGACCGCATCAAGTGATGTCCATGAGCCGTTTTTCTTAGCGGTTTCAATTTTAGCCAAGCCACTTTCGTGCATTAAGTTTTCGGCAATTAACTTTTCGATATAGGTTTTGTTGAGTTTGCTCCAAACACTTTTGTCCTTTCTAGGTCCAAATGCTTGCCTGCGACGCTCGTCATCGATTCTCTTTACGGTAGAATCAATCCAACCATAGCATATGGCAACTTGTACGGCTTCTTCCCAACGCATGCTTTCAAATGGACTGTCGACTCTGTAAAAAATCAAATAAATACCTGCCGATTTATTGTGGTTTTCATGTAACCATTCGCGCCACTCAGTAGCATTTTTGAAATATAATTCTTCTTTCACAGTCAAGCCTGATTTCAAAAATTATTTAATAATAGCTGAACAAGCTTGTCTTGCACCCGCATTTCCTGCTGGTTGTGAAATAAAGTCATCAATTCCTTTGTGAACAATTAATCCTTTACCTAAAATATCTTTGGTTTCATCTCCGCAACCAATACACCATTCATCAGTAGAAAATTTAATGGTTCCGTTTCCGTTGGCATCGGCAGTAAAGTTGCCAATATCGCCTTTATGGTATTCACCAACGCCCCATTTTCCGTGTTTTTTGAAAGTTGGATTCCAATGTCCACCAGTCGAACTTCCATCTGCAGCTGAACAATCTGATTTTTCATGAATATGGATAGCGTGTTCACCAGGAGTAAGTCCGCTCATATTAGCAGTAAAAGTAACCACACCATTTTTTTCTGAAAAAGTGGCAGTGCCAGTTACATTACTGTCACTTTTTGAAGTAAATGTAAGGTTTAATATATTAGCTGGAATACTGGTTTTACATCCAACAATAACGGCAACAATTACAATAATAGTTAGGATTACATTTTTCATGATTCATTTTCTTTCAAAGATAAGTAAATTTTGAATTATGCTTAATAGGAAGTCTTTTAAAAATAAGAACAGATAGGAATTATGTAATCATTGTAAAATTAATTTTAGGTAAATTTGTAAGTAGTTCAATATGTTTGTTTTAGAATTCTTGATCTTAAATTAAAAATGATTAAATATGAAAAGGAGAAGAATAGCCAATACAGGTTGGAATTTATTAAAAACCACTTATGATGAATTTGATAAAGACAATGCCATCAAATTAAGTGCATCCTTATCATACTTCACTATATTTTCACTACCGCCACTGTTAATCATAATTATGTATATCAGCAGTTTTTTCTTTGGAAAGGACGCGGTTGCAGGACGATTTTTTATTCAGATTAATGAGATGGTAGGGAATGAGGCAGCTCTTCAGATTCAGGAAACCATTAAGAACATTGAATTATCAAATAGTAATGTGTTTGCAGCTGTATTTGGAGGAATTATGCTAGTAATAGGAGCTTCGGGTGTATTTGCAGAAATTCAGAGTTCCATCAATTTTATTTGGGGGTTGAGTGCCAAACCCAATAAAGGCATTATGAAGTTTATTAAAAACAGATTGATGTCGTTTTCTATGATTGCAGTAGCTAGTTTTTTATTGTTAGTCAGCTTGATGGTCAATACGATAATGGATGTTATCAGCGCTCGATTGGTTATTTTCTTTCCAGATATTACAGTTTACTTATTTTATATTCTTAACTTATTAATATTATTTGCAACAACAACAGTACTGTTTTCCATTATTTTTAAAACATTACCCGATGGAAAAATTGTATGGAAAGATGCTTTGATAGGTTCTAGTTTTACTTCTGTTTTTTTTATGATTGGTAAGTTTGCTATTGGATTTTATTTAGGAAATTCAACCATTGCCACTGTATATGGTGCTGCGGGTTCAGTGATTATAATACTAATCTGGGTTTATTATTCGGCAATCATCTTATATTTTGGAGCAGAATTTACCAAAGTATATGCGAAAGCACACGGTGATAAAATCATTCCAAATGATTACGCTGTAGAAATTAAGAAAGAGATTTTTGAAGTAAAGGAGAAATAAAAAAAGCCACATTTGAATTAACAAATGCGACTTTTCCAACCAAACTAATTAAAATTTATTTTAAAAGCAATATGCGTTTTCTTCGATTAATTTTGAAGTAATAGTTTCTCTCAAAGCTACTACATTTGGCATATTTGTATATTTTGTAAAACGGCGTAATCCCATTAACATCATACGTTGTTCGTCACCTTCAGCAAAAGAAATAATACTTTCTTTTCCTTTTTGGGTGATAATATCCGTAGCATTGTATAAATACAATTGCGCCATAGCGATTTGCTCTTTTACGTTTTCAGCCCCTTTAGATTTAGCTAGTTTTTCAGTTCTTAAAATGGTACTTTCAGCCATGTAAATTTCGATTAACATATCTGAGGCAGCCATTAATAATTGTTGGTGTGCATCTAAATCAGGACCGTATTTTTGAACAGCAGCACCAGCGACCATTAAGAATGCTTTTTTCAATTTGCCTAATAATTCTTTTTCTTCAGCGAATAATTCAGAATAATCTGGTGTATTGAAATCAGGAATTCCAACCAATTCTTCAGCCACTTTCATCGCAGGACCTAATAAATCCACGTGACCTTTCATTGCTTTTTTGATTAACATCCCTACAGAAAGCATACGGTTGATTTCGTTCGTACCTTCGTAAATACGAGCGATACGGGCGTCACGCCAAGCACTTTCCATTGGGGTATCTTCAGAGAATCCCATTCCACCGAAAATTTGAATACCTTCATCAGCACAGTTTTGAACATCTTCAGAAACCGCTACTTTAAGAATAGAACATTCGATAGCAAATTCTTCCACACCTTTTAATTCAGCTTCTTGATGTGTAGCACCTTCAGCTTCACGAGCGATAATTCTATCTTCAATTCCTTTTGCAGCACGGTAAGAAGCACTTTCTCCAGCGTAGCAAGAAGTAGCCATTTCAGCTAATTTTGAACGGATGGCACCGAAACTAGCAATAGGGGTGTTGAATTGGATTCTTTCGTTGGCATATTTTACTGCACCTGAAGTTACTCTACGTTGCGCGTCCAAACAAGCAGCTGCCAATTTGATACGGCCTACGTTTAAAGCATTCATGGCAATTTTGAAGCCGTTACCTCTTTCAGACAACATGTTTTCAACTGGAACTTTAGTGTCCGCAAAGAAAACCTGACGTGTAGAAGAAGCACGGATTCCTAATTTGTGCTCTTCTTCGTTCATTGTGATTCCGTTACTTGGATCATTTTCTACAATGAAACCGGTAATGTTTTTATCGTCACCAATTCTGGCGAAAACGATGAATAACGAGCAGAATCCTGCATTCGAAATCCACATTTTCTGACCTGTAATTTTATAGTGTGTTCCGTCTTCTGACAGCACCGCTTTTGTTTTTCCTGAATTCGCATCAGATCCTGCACCTGGTTCTGTTAAGCAATAAGCACCAAACCATTCGCCTGAAGCTAATTTTGGAACATATTTTTTCTTTTGTTCTTCAGTTCCGTATAAAGTAATTGGCATCGTTCCAATTCCTGTGTGTGCTCCAAATGCCGTTGAAAACGAACCTGTAGCACCAGAAATATAATCACAAACCAACATCGTTGAAACGAATCCCATTCCCAATCCGCCGTAAGCTTCAGGAACAGCTACGCCAAGAAGGCCCAATTCACCGGTTTTGCGCATGCATTCCTCAGTGAATTTGTAATCCTTCTTCTCAAAACGATCTTTATTTGGCCAAATTTCTTTATCCACAAACTCTTTTACAGAGTCACGCATCATTATTTGCTCTTCTGAAAAATCTTCAGGTGTGAAAACGTCTTCACATTTTGTTTCTTTAACAAGGAATTGACCTCCTCTAGTTATATCGCTCATGGCTTTATGGTTTTTTTGATAGTTAATTATAATAATTCGTAAATTCCTGCTGTTCCTTGTCCAGTTCCTACACACATAGTTACCATGCCGTATTTGCTACCGCGACGTTTCATTTCGTCAAACAATTGAACTGATAATTTAGCACCTGTACAACCTAGCGGATGACCTAAAGCAATCGCGCCTCCGTTTACATTTACGATTTCAGGATTTAAGTCCAATTCGCGGATTACAGCTAATGACTGAGAAGCAAAAGCTTCATTTAATTCGAAAAGATCGATGTCTTTTATTTGTAAACCAGCTTGTTTAACAGCTTTTGGAATTGCTTTTACCGGACCAATTCCCATGATTCTTGGTTCAACACCTGCAGAAGCAAAATTTACTAATCTTGCGATAGGCTCTAGGTTTAATTCTTTTACCATTTCTTCAGACATGATTAAAACAAAAGCTGCTCCATCACTCATTTGAGAAGAGTTACCAGCAGTTACACTTCCGTCAGCAGCAAAAACAGGCTTTAATCCAGCCAAAGCTTCTACTGAAGTTCCGACTCTTGGACCTTCATCTTTAGTAACCACATACGATTTGGTTTCTTTTTTACCATTTTCGTTGATAAAAGTCTGCTCAACAGTAATAGGTACAATTTGTTTGTCGAATTTACCTTCTGCTTGCGCTTTTAAGGCTTTCATATGAGACTGATAAGCAAACTCATCTTGGTCTGCACGAGATACATTGAATTGTTTCGCTACCGCTTCGGCAGTTAAACCCATTCCCCAGTAATAATCTTCATGTCCTGCAGCGGCAGCTTTATAATCTGGAGTTGGTTTGTAACCTCCCATTGGAATAAAACTCATACTTTCGGCACCACCAGCGATGATACAATCGGCCATTCCTGATTGGATTTTGGCTGTTGCCATACCAATAGTTTCAATTCCTGAAGCGCAATAACGATTAACCGTTACACCCGGAACATCTGTTACTTTTAATCCCATTAATGAAATTAAACGACCTACATTAAGTCCTTGTTCGGCTTCCGGCATCGCATTTCCAACCATGACGTCATCTATACGTGTTTTGTCGAAATTAGGCAGCTCGTTCATCATGTATTCGATGGTTTCGGCAGCTAATTCGTCAGGTCTTTTAAATCGGAACAATCCTTTAGGCGCTTTACCAACGGCTGTTCTGTATGCTTTTACTATATATGCTGTTTTCATGTTTCTAGTTTCTTAAAGGTTTTCCTTTGGTTAACATAAATTGGATTCTTTCCAATGTTTTTCTTTCGGTACAAAGTGAAAGAAAAGCTTCTCTTTCTATATCCAGTAAGTATTGTTCTGTTACTAATGTTGATTCAGATAAATCGCCACCAGCCATTACATATGCCAGTTTGTTTGCAATTTTTCTATCGTGTTCAGAAATAAATTGACCCGCTTTCATTTGATCCGTTCCCACTAAGAACATACCCAATGCCTGTTTTCCTAATACTTTAATGTCTTTACGTCTGATAGGTTGGGTATAACCGGCTTCTGCCATTAATAAAGCGTGTTTTTTAGCTTCCGCAATTTGGCGGTCTCTGTTCACCACAACAATATCTTTTCCTTTTTGTAGCACTCCCATATCAAAAGCTTCGTAAGCAGAAGTGGCCACTTTTGCCATAGCTACAGTTAAGAAGTATTCTTGCAGAACATTCAGTTCGACATCGTTTTTATGAAATAAATCAGAGGCTCTTAAAGCCATTTCTTTAGATCCGGCACCACCTGGAATAACACCCACACCAAATTCTACTAATCCGATATACGTTTCCGCAGCAGCAACTACTTTATCAGCATGCATACTCATTTCGCAACCACCACCTAATGTCATTCCGTGTGGAGCAACAATTACTGGGATTGATGAATAACGGCAACGCATCATAGTGTCCTGGAATAATTTGATAGCCATATTCAATTCGTCATACTCTTGTTCGACTGCCATCATGAAAATCATTCCGATGTTAGCACCAACAGTGAAGTTAGCCCCTTGATTTCCGATAACTAATCCTTCGTATTCTTTTTCAGCTAAATCGATTGCTTTGTTGATTCCCTGAAGAACGCCACCACCAATTGTATTCATTTTAGAATGGAATTCTAAATTTAAAATACCATCACCTAAATGTTGAATAGTAGCATCGCTATTACCCCAAACTTTTTTGCTTTCGCGGATGTTGTTTAAGATGATAAAAGCGTCTTGTCCTGGAACTTTAGTTTGAGCTTTTGAAGTGATATTGTAGAAATGTGTTGCTCCTTCTTTTACAGAATAAAAAGATGTATTTCCAGAAGCAACCATATCATTAACCCAAGCAGCTGGCGTATAACCTTCTGTTTTCATTAATTCGATTCCTTTTTCTACACCAATGGCATCCCAAATTTCGAAAGGACCATTTTCCCAACCGAAACCGGCTTTCATCGCATCATCAATTTTGTAGAAATCGTCTGTAATTTCAGGAACTCGGTTCGAAACATAAGCAAACATAGAAGAGAATGATTTTCTGTAAAATTCTCCTGCTTTGTCTTTTCCTTTTACCAATACCTTGAATCGGTCAATTGGTTTGTCAATTGTTTTTGTTAATTCTAAAGTAGCGAAAGAAGCTCTTTTAGCCGCTCTATATTCTAACGTATCTAAATCTAATGAAAGTATGTCTTTGCCTTCTTTTTTGTAGAAACCTTGGCCAGTTTTACTTCCCAACCATTTGTTTTCCATCATTTTAGTGATGAAATCCGGTAATTTGAATAATTCGTGCGCTTCGTCATTAGGGCAGTTGTCGTAAATTCCGTTAGCTACGTGAACCAAAGTATCTAAACCAACTACATCGACAGTTCTGAAAGTCGCAGATTTTGGGCGACCAATAACAGGTCCGGTTAATTTATCCACTTCTTCAATGGTTAATCCCATTTCTTTCACTAGGTGGAATAAACTTTGGATTCCGAAGATTCCGATTCTGTTTCCGATAAATGCCGGAGTATCTTTGGCTACGACCGAAGTTTTTCCAAGGAATTTTTCTCCATATTCATTAAGAAAATCCAATACTTCAGTTGAAGTTTGCGGACCAGGAATGATTTCGAATAATTTTAAGTAACGAGCTGGGTTGAAAAAGTGCGTTCCGCAGAAGTGTTTCTGGAAATCTTCACTTCTTCCTTCGCTCATAAATTTGATTGGAATACCGGAAGTATTTGAAGTAATTAAAGTTCCTGGTTTTCTATGTTTTTCGATTTCTTCAAATACTGATTTTTTGATATCTAATCTTTCCACAACGACTTCGATGATCCAATCTACGTCTTTGATTTTTGCTAAATCATCGGTAGTGTTTCCTGTTGTGATACGGCTAGCGAATTTTTGATCGTAAATAGGAGAGGGCTTCGATTTTAAAGCATTCGCTAAACTGTCATTTACTAATCGGTTGCGAACAAGTTTGTTTTCTAAAGTTAGTCCTTTTTTTGCTTCGATATCTGTTAGTTCACGAGGAACAATGTCGAGAAGTAGTACTTCTACACCAATATTGGCAAAATGACAAGCAATCCCCGAACCCATAATTCCGGATCCAATTACTGCTACTTTTTTAATACTTCGTTTCATTTTCTGTTTTTTCTGGTTGATTGAATATGTTTTTATCTTGAATTAATTCGTTGATGATTTCTGACACCTCCATAAAGTGTAGTAATTTTTCGGGAGAGATATTTTGCTTGACTGTTTCATTAAATTTTAAAACAGTATTTTTTGAAAGATCTCTTTTTTCTTTTCCAAAATCGGTTAAATAAATCAATACACCACGGCCGTCATTTGGATTAGGCTTACGATATATTAATCCTTTTTCTTCCATAGATTTTAAGGTTCTGGTCAAGCTTGTGGCTTCCATACCCATTCTTGGTCCAAGAGCTGTTGAAGGCGTTCCATTTTCTCGGTCGATACTTAATAAAGCAAATCCAGTAGCCATTGTAGCTCCGTATTTTGAGGCTTCTTCATTGTACATTCTTGACACAGCTTGCCATGTTGCTCGAAGTACATAATCTATCGTTTTGTCTTTCATATTTGTTATAAAGAAATTCAAAGATAATAAAAAATACTATGCATGCATAATAAATTTAATATTTTTTTGTTAAATAATTATAAATAAAAAAAACTCCTTATTGCTAAGGAGTTTATATAAAAAATAAAAGTGAATTATTTCAGCTTTCCGTTAACTATTGCAACTGCAGCTCCCATAGCAGAGCCTATAATTGTTGAAACAACAATGTCAGTCACCATATTTTGAACATTTAGTGGCATGCCAGAATACATGAAAAAGTTCATAGATAAACTAGAGAAAACGCCAATAGTTGCTCCAGCTATTGCTCCAGTAACTGGGTTTGTAATTCCAGCCCATTTTGTAAAAATATAGGAGATAAAAAATCCAAAAGTCATACAACCAAAAAAGATGAATGATAAATTGGTGTCTTGAGTTTGTGGGTATAAGTCTTTAAAAAGCATTCCATAAAATACCCAACCTAAAAGAAAATCAACAATACCCGCAACAATACCTGCAATTAAAAAGTTTTTTAAATTCATTTTGTTTTTGTTTTGTGGTTAATTATTGTGAATGTAGTAAAAATTACCTTAAAAAAATAAAATAAACACACAAAAACAAATGATTTTATCAACAAATTGTTAAAAACTACCGTTATCTACATCTTTCAAAAATTGAAGAACACCATTAAAATAGGTCTTTTGGTCATCGTATTGCGAAAGGTGGCTTCCTTTTGAGCAGAATAAAAAACGTCCGTTTTGAACTTCTTTGGAAATCCATTCCATGTGTTTAGGATCCATGGTGTCATATTTTGCACCAATGGTTAGTGTAGGAACGGTTAGTGTTTTTAATTTAGACTTAATATCCCAGTTTTTAAGAGTGGCATTACCCGTAATTCCAAATTCGCTCGGACCTTGCATAAAGACATAAACATTTGGATTGATGTGTTTGAAACATCTATTAATAGACTCTGGCCATTCTTCAAGAGGTTTTCTGAGAATATGTTCTGTGTAGTAGTATTTGAAAAGCAATTCAGTGTATTTTGGATTGGTATAATCCTTATTTTTTTCGAAATCTTTTATTTGATTGAAAACTTCAGGCGGTAATTGTGGTCCAAGTACTTCCTCAGCATATTTGTTGTATTCCGGAGCGCTAGCCATCATATTTGAAATGATAAGGCCTTTTAGATTTTTTTGGTATTTTAAAGCATATTCCATGGCCAGAATTCCGCCCCAAGATTGTCCGAGTAAATAAAAATTTGAATTATCTAAACCTAAGGCAATTCGGACTTGCTCTACTTCTTCAACAAAACGTTCGTTAGTCCATAAAGTAGAGTCTTTGGGTTGGTCACTATAATAAGAACCCAATTGATCGTAATAAATGTACTCAATGCTTTCATTTGGAAAATAACCGTCGAAACTTTCGTATAGTTCATGAGTTAAACCTGGTCCGCCGTGAAGTAATAGTACTTTTATTTTTGGATTGTTTCCAACTCTTTTTGTCCATACTTTAAACTCACCAACTGGTGTTTTTATGGGAATCATTTTGATGCCACCAGTATATTGGTCGTCTCTTTTGGAGAAATCGAAATAGGAATCCCTATCATTTTCTTCTTTGTTTTTACAACCTAAGAATAACAATATTAATAGTGAAAAGCAAAGAAGAAATTTAGGTTTCATAACGAATTGATTTTAGTTGTATATTTTATCGTAAAGACCTTTGTATTTTTCAAGGACTACTTTACGTTTTAATTTAAGGGTAGGGGTCAATTGACCGCCATCGATGGACCAAATATCTGGAGTTAATTCAAATCGTTTGATTTTTTCCCAACTTCCAAATTTTGTATTTAAAGTATCAACTTCTTGTTGAATACGTTCGATGACTTTTTCGTTGTTTACAATTTCGTCATTGGTTTTACCAATTTCAATTTTGTGAATTTGAGCCCATTCTTTGACAAAATCAAAGTTAGGTTGAATAAGGGCTGCTGGCATTTTTTGCCCGTCACCAATAACCATTATTTGTTCAATAAAACGAGATTGTTTCATTGTATTTTCCAAAATTTGAGGGGCAATGTATTTTCCACCTGAGGTTTTGAACATTTCTTTTTTACGATCAGTAATTCGTAAGAAGCCTTCCGAGTCGAACTCACCAATATCGCCAGTATGGAAGTAACCTCCATTTAGTACTTCTTTGGTTAATGCTTCATCTTTATAGTAACCCATCATCACATTTGGACCTTTACAAAGAATCTCACCATCTTCAGCAATTTTAACTTCTACATTGGTAATTAGTTTTCCAACTGTCCCCACTTTAAACCCTCTGTTTCTAGTATCATTTACGGATATTACGGGAGAAGTTTCGGTTAAGCCATAACCTTCCATGATTGGAATTCCGGCAGCAGCAAAAATACGCGTCAATCTAGGTTGCAAAGCAGCACTTCCAGAAACCATTAAGCCAAGATTTCCACCCAATCCTTCTTGCCATTTACTAAAAATAAGTTTTCTGGCAATTTTTAATTGAAATTCATACCAAAAGCCATTGGCTCCATAAGGCTCGTATCTTAAACCTAAATCAATGGCCCAAAAGAAAAGTTTCTTTTTAATTCCGGTAAGTTCACTTCCTTTAGCGTAGATTTTATCATATACTTTTTCCAAAAGTCTTGGCACGGCCGACATGACGTTTGGTTTTACTTCTTTAATATTATCGCTTAATTTTTCGATAGATTCTCCAAAATAAATAGAAACACTATAATATTGGTATAAATACAATATCATTCTTTCGAAAATATGACAAACAGGTAAGAAACTCAATGAACGACTATTACCTTGAGTAAATGGGATTCTTGAGGAGCTATCTAACACATTTGAAACAATATTTTGATGCGAAAGCATGACACCTTTTGGTTTTCCAGTTGTTCCTGAAGTGTATATGATAGTGGCTAAATCGGTAGTTAGAACTGCATTTTTTCTATCCTCAACTTCGTTTTGATTCGATTCGTCTTCGCCTAGTTTTAATAATTCTGTCCAATGTTTTTCGCCTGAAATTTCATTGAATGTAAAAACTTCGGTTAGTGAAGGAACGTTACTTTTTATAGCATTTAATTTACCTAAAACTTCAGTGTCTGATACAAAACAAAATTTAGCACCAGAATGGTTTAAAATATATTCGTAATCTTCTTGAGAAATTGTTGGATAAATAGGAACCGTTTGAGCTCCAGTTTGTAAAGCGCCAATGTCCATAATATTCCATTCGGTTCTATTATTAGACGAAATGATAGCAATTTTATCATCTTTTTGTATTCCCATTCTAAGTAAAGCTCTCGAAACTGCGTTGGCTTTATTGATATATTCTTGTGTTGAAGTCTTTATCCATTCGCCATTATACTTTGTTACCAAAGCATCTTGCAAATTTTGTTTATCTAATTGATAATAAGGGAATTCAAATAATCTAGTAATTTTGGTCATTCTAAAAAAAGGTGTTAATTGATTGCAAATTAAATAAAATAACCAAGATTAGCAATAATTATTATTATTTAAAGTCGATAGAAAGTGAATTTACGCAATATCTAATTCCAGTATTTGTAGGTCCATCATCAAAAACATGACCTAAATGTCCGCCGCAATTAGCACATAAAATTTCGGTTCGAATCATGCCGTGTGTATGATCTTTAACGTATTCAACTTTACCAGGAATAGACTCGTCAAATGAAGGCCAACCACAATGTGCATTAAATTTTGATTTGCTTTCAAATAATGGTTCTTGGCATCCGGCACATACATAAGTTCCATTTTCAAAATGTAAATTATATTGTCCAGAATGAGGATACTCAGTTCCTTTTTGACGAAGAATTTTATATTTTTCTTCACCAAGTTCTTGTTTCCATTGTTCTTCGGTTTTTTCTAAGGGATACTTCATGATTTTTTCTTTGGAATAAATTCAATTGAAACTGAATTGGTACAAAAACGTTTTCCTGTGGTTTCAGTTGGTCCATCATCAAAAACATGACCTAAATGTCCGCCACAATTAGCACACATGACTTCGGTTCGTTGCATGCCAAAACCATTGTCCACTTTGTAAATTACGCTTCCTTTAATGGCTTGATCAAATGAAGGCCAACCGCAATCAGAATTAAATTTTGCATTGGAATTAAATAGTGGTTTGTGACAAGCAGCACAAGCATAATATCCTTTTTCAAAATGATTCCAGTATTGCCCTGAAAAAGAAGCTTCTGTTCCTTTTTTTCGTAATACTTCGTATTGCTCTGGAGTTAACTCAGTTTTCCATTGAGCTTCTGTTTTTGCAACAGCAAATTTTTGTTTTACCTGCTTTTTTTCTTGACCATGGCAAGAATTTAGGCCTAAAATAATTGTCAGTAGAATCAGTATCTTTTTCATTGTTGTGAGTTTTAATTTTGAATGAAACTCATGGTTTTATGGATGACTTCTTTATCTCCAAGAATTTTTCGGTGTCCTAATTTTTTAGTGATAAATAGCTCACCATTAGGTAAGTGCTTGTGAATGTTTTCACCACAGAAAACAGGTACTTCATAATCATTTTCATCATGAATAACCAGTGTTGGAATTTGGACTTCTTTCGCAGCAATATGCGCTGAATAATTGTCCATGGAAACATTATATTGTTTTTCGAAGCCGTCAATCATTTTTTCAGAAATAATAGGCTTTAGTTCTAACTTTTTGACAAATTCATCAAAAATATCTTTAATTCTATCAGCACTACCAATAACGATTAGTTTTTTAATTTTTAAACCTTCTCTAATCGAATTTAATAATGAAATACCACCTAGTGAATGTCCAATAGCATATTCGAATGGGCCATATAATTTTTCAATTTCTAAAATAGAAGCAATAAATTCAGGCATTAAGGTTGTTTTTCCAGCAGATTTTCCGTGTGCAGGTGCGTCAAAACTTACTGTCGAATATCCTGAGGCGATTAACTCTTCAGCAAACTTAACGAGTTGAGTGCCGCGACCTGACCAGCCATGCACTAATAAAACTTTTTTTGGACTATTTCCATAATGATAAACCACGATTTCTTTCTTTATTTTAGGAATTAAAACGGTTTCTTGTTTGGTTTTTGATTCCATTTCAAATTCTCTTTTTGGAATTTTATGTTTAATAGGGCTTGTAAATATTTTAGAAGCCATTTTTGTAACTAAATCGGTAGAAATAAATTGAACCAATTTTGCTGAGTATATAATAATCTTTGGAACTTGAATTCCTTCACTTTTTTTTGATTTCAAAATGTAATGTTTTAAATATCCTGCAATTTAAGATTTTTTAAAGTTTAGTATAAAAATTGAATCATAAAATAATCATAAATACTTTCTGTTTTGATATAACAGATTCAAAAAAAATGCGTTAATTTTACTACATATATAAATACGAGAAAAAATGAAAAAAGGTTTGATAATTTCAGCAATTGGTATTTCAGCATTAGTAATTTCTTGTGCTACGAATCCATTTACACAAAAGAAAACATTGGCTCTGGTTCCTGATAGCGAAATTTTTCCATCGGCATTTCAGCAATACGGAGAATTTTTGGCCAAAAACAAAGTAATTACTGGTACAAAAGATGCTCAAAGAGTAGAAAATGTAGCTAACAAGATAAGAGTGGCAGCCGAAAGATGGTTAAACGCTAATGGTAATAGTTCTTATTTGGAAAATTATAAATGGGAATACAAATTAGTTGAGAGTAAGGAAGTTAATGCTTGGTGTATGCCAGGTGGAAAAATTGTTGTTTACTCAGGAATTTTACCTGTTTGTAAAGACGACGCTGGTTTAGCTGCTGTTTTAGGCCATGAGGTTTCACACGCCTTAGCCAATCACGGGCAACAACGAATGAGTGCTGGCTTATTGCAACAATTAGGTGGAGCAGGAGTTGCTGTAGCTACTGGAAATAAAAGTCCGGAAACACAACAACTTATTATGCAAGCCTATGGTGTAGGAAGCCAGGTAGGAGTAATGTTGCCTTTTAGCCGTGATCATGAAAGTGAAGCTGATATGATTGGACTTACTTTAATGGCTATTGCAGGATATAATCCTGAAAATGCTGTTTTTCTTTGGGAAAGAATGTCAGCGTTGGGAGGTGGAGCACCACCAGAAATATTAAGCACACACCCATCAAACGAATCACGTATTGCTAATTTGAAAAGTATGTTGCCTCAGGCAAAAGCTGAAGCCAAAAAATTTGGTGTGACATTCAAATAAAATATAGTATTTTCGAAGCCACGCTATGCGTGGCTTTTTTTATGCTTAAAATATAACATATGCAACCACTTCAAAAAGGAGATAAGAAATTATTAAACGCTTGGGCTTTTTATGACTGGGCAAATTCAGTGTACAGTTTGGTAATTGCTTCGGCAATATTTCCAATATTTTACGATTTAATATTTAAGGACAGAAATAAATATGTAGATATTTATGGCTATCATTTTAAAAGTACGGCCACTATTTCTTTTGTGACAGCAATTGCTTTTTTAATTGTAGCATTTATTTCTCCAATTTTATCTGGAATTGCAGATTATGTTGGAAATAAGAAGGCTTTCTTGAGGTTTTTCTGCTACATGGGGGGATTGTCTTGTATAGGGTTATACTGGTTTTCTCCGGATAATTTTCTTATAAGTTATACTGTTTACTTATTTGGGTTAATAGGTTTCTGGGCTAGTCTTGTTTTTTATAATTCGTATTTACCAGACATTGCTTATCCAGAGCAACAGGATAAAGTAAGTGCTCGTGGTTTTTCAATGGGATACATTGGGAGCACAATTTTGTTGATTATCAATTTGATGATGGTTATGTCTGTACCAAAAGAAGCTCCAGTTGCAGAGAGTATACTAATGATGAAATATTCATTTGTTATGACAGGAATTTGGTGGATTGGTTTCAGTCATATCACGTATTATTATTTACCAAAAGGAGTTTCAACAGGACATAAAGTAACAAAAGCAGTGGTGTTGGATGGTTTCAAAGAATTAAGGTTGGTTTGGCAAGATGTTAAGCAAAATATTGTTTTAAAAAGATATTTATCCAGCTATTTTGTATTCATTATGGCTGTACAAACGGTAATGTTGGTAGCTACCTATTTTGGTGCTGAAGAAATTGCATGGAAAACACCAAGTCAAAAAACAACTGGGCTAATTATAAGTATTTTAGTCATTCAAATTGTTGCTGTTTTAGGCGCTTTTCTTACCTCGAGAGCCTCAGGTAAATTTGGGAATGTTAATGTTTTGATATTCTTAAACGCATTCTGGGCAGTATTATGTGTCTTTGCTTATTTTGTTGAAGAACCTTTTGAATTTTATATGGTTGCAGGTTTTGTAGGATTAGTGATGGGTGGAATTCAATCGTTAGCCCGTTCAACTTACTCTAAATTCTTACCTGAAACTACCGATACGGCTTCGTATTTTAGTTTTTATGATGTTACCGAAAAAGTAGGTATCGTAATAGGAATGTCAATTTATGGAATCATAGATCAAGTGACTGGTTCTATGCGAAATTCTATTGTGTTTTTAGGTGTTTTTTTTGTAATCGGATTGTTTTTACTTTTAAGAATCCCAAAACAAAATTCAATACAGAAATAAATATTATATTTGAAAAATTTTTAAAAACAAACCCAATTCTTAATAATGAATAAACTAAAAAACATTTCGGCGCTTTTATTGTTCTTTACAGTACTGTTTTTTTCAGCTTGTGAAATCGAGCCATTTGAAGGAACTATACCTAATACTGACAATCCTATTGATCCAGCATTATTGCCTGTATTGACTACAACTAATCATTCAAGTTTATTAACAACTTCTGCCATATCAGGAGGTACTATCACTGCTGATGGAGGTACTGCTGTTATTGCAAGAGGTGTGGTATGGAGTACAGCAGCTAGTCCAACTACAGCAAATTCAAAAACTGTTGATGGTACAGGAATTGGAAGCTTTACTTCTTCTATTACTGGTTTAACAGCGGGAACTACTTATTATGTTCGTGCTTATGCTACAAACAGTAGTGGGACGGCATATGGTAATCAAATTACTTTTACAACAATATCTAATCCCTCTAATTTCCCTGTAGTTACAACAACAGTTGCTAGTGGTGTTACATCTTCATCAGCTTCAAGCGGAGGAAATGTTACTGCTGATGGTGGTTCACCAGTTACAGTAAGAGGTGTGGTTTGGAGCACAACTACAGGTCCAACTACAGCAAATTCAAAAACAGTTGATGGAACAGGAACGGGAAGTTTTACTTCAGCAATTGGCGGTTTAGCAGCAAGCACTGTTTATTATGTTCGTGCTTATGCAACAAATGTTAATGGAACGGCTTATGGGAATCAGGTTACGTTTACAACGGCTGGAGGGGCGTCTAATCTTCCGGTTCTTACAACAACAGCAATTACCAATAATACAGCGCCAAATGCTACTAGTGGAGGGAATATAACTTCAGACGGCGGATCGCCTATCACTGACAGAGGGGTTGTATGGGGTTATAGTGCAAATTTTATCCCAGCAAGTAATAGAACTACGTCTGATGGAACTGGAACGGGCAGTTTTGTATCACACATTACACCTACAATGCCTGGTCAAGTATATTATGTTCGTGCCTATGCAAGAAATATTAATGGAATTTCTTACGGTAATGAACTTGTATTTACGGGTTCAGTTGGTTCAGTAGATAATTCACCAGCATTGATGACGGCCAACATAAATGGGGTTCAGTATGATCACATGCAACCATACTTATATTCTTTGACACATAATGATGTGAGTATTTGGAATAACGGTGCTCCAGCTGGAGACCCAAGATACTTAGGAATTCAAGGAGATACTAGTGATAATTTAGGTTCTTTAACAGAAATATTTTTATATATTCCTAATGTTAAATGGGTACCAGGTACTTATTCTCTAATAGAAAGAGATGGTTTAGATGGCCCAACTTATTGTCAAGGGCATATGGTTTTGCCAACAGGTAGTAGTGCTGTTATAACAGGCGGATCAATCACAATCACAGAATTTAACCTAACTACGAAAAGAATAAAAGGAACTTTTACTATAACGTATGATAAACGTGTGAATGGGAATGTAGTTGGTAGTTATCAAGTAACAAACGGTACTTTCAATTATGGTTTAGACGACCCATATTTTAATTAATTCTTAATTAGAAAATAACGAATCCCGACTTGTTCGGGATTTTTTTATGGCACAATCCTTGACTTATTAGAATGAATATGATGTAAATAATTTTGTTATTTATTGATTTTCAACTAAATGATTGTTTAATATGTAATAACTTTGCATAGTAAACATTCTATGTTTAATGACAAAATGACCTAAATACAATATGTCTCAACAAAAAATAATCACAATTGACAATTTGTCACTGCAAGAATTTGACTCGGAAGCCGATTTAATCCCACTTCTTACTCCCGAAGATGAGGAGGAAATGAATAACGAAGAGCTTCCAGCCGATTTGCCTATTCTGCCACTTAGAAACACTGTTCTTTTTCCAGGTGTTGTAATTCCTATTACAGCCGGAAGAGATAAGTCTATTAAATTGATTAATGATGCTAATGCGTCTGATAAAATTATTGGAGTAGTTTCTCAAAAAAATGAAGAAGATGAAGATCCAACAGAAAACGACATTAACAAAGTGGGTACTGTTGCCAGAATTCTTCGTGTTTTAAAAATGCCTGACGGTAACGTAACCGTTATTCTTCAAGGGAAAAAGCGTTTCGAAATTGATAAGGTTACTGCAGTAGAACCTTACATGAAAGCCTCAATTAAAGAAGTTTCTGAAGAAAGACCAACAACAAAAGACAAAGAGTTTTCAGCTATTATAGATTCTGTTCGCGATTTGGCTATTCAAATCATAAAAGAAAGTCCAAACATTCCTACCGAAGCTACATTTGCCATCAAAAATATTGAGAGCAATTCATTTTTAGTGAATTTTGTTTCTTCCAACATGAATTTAAATGTGGTTGAAAAACAAGAATTATTAGAAGTAAACAATCTTAAAGATAGAGCTTTAAGTACGCTTAAGCATATGAATGTTGAACTTCAAAAATTAGAATTGAAGAACGACATCCAATCTAAAGTTCGCTTCGATTTAGATCAGCAGCAAAGAGAGTATTTCTTGCAGCAACAAATGAAAACCATTCAAGAGGAATTAGGTGGTGCTTCACACGAAGAAGAGATTGAAGAAATGAAAGCCAAAGCTGCCCAAATTGATTGGGATGCCAAAACGCGCAAACATTTCGATAAAGAAATCTCAAAGTTGCAGAGAACCAACCCTAATTCGCCCGATTTTGGTATTCAAAGAAATTATATTGAGCTATTTTTAGAATTGCCTTGGAATAAATTTTCTAAAGACAACTTCGATTTAAAAAGAGCTCAAAAAATATTAGACAGAGATCATTTTGGTTTAGATGATGTTAAAAAACGTATGATTGAACACTTGGCTGTTTTAAAATTACGTAACGATATGAAATCACCTATTTTATGCTTTACAGGACCTCCGGGAGTTGGTAAAACTTCAATTGGACGCTCTGTTGCCGAAGCTTTAGGACGTGAATATGTTCGTATGTCGTTAGGTGGTTTGCGTGATGAAGCTGAAATTCGCGGTCACCGTAAGACTTATATTGGAGCCATGCCTGGACGAATTCTTCAAAATTTAAAAAAGGCAGGAACTTCAAATCCAGTGTTTATTTTAGATGAGATCGATAAGTTGTCACAAAGCAATCAAGGTGATCCATCTTCAGCATTGCTAGAAGTATTAGATCCTGAGCAAAACAAAGAATTTTACGATAACTTCCTTGAAATGGGATTCGATTTATCTAAAGTGATGTTTATTGCTACTTCAAATAATATTGCTAATGTACAGCCTGCTTTGCGTGACCGTATGGAAATTATCAATATGTCAGGATACACTATTGAAGAGAAAGTAGAAATTGCTAAGCAGCATTTGGTTCCCAAACAAATTAAAGAACACGGATTAACGGCAAAGCAAATTTCTTTTGGTAAAAAGCAGTTAGAAAAAATAGTGGAAGGTTACACCCGCGAATCAGGTGTTCGTGGTTTAGAGAAAAAAATTGCACAAATGGTGCGTAATGCTGCTAAATGTATTGCTCTCGAAGAAGAATATAACATTAAAGTTACCGATGAAGATATTGTAACTGTTCTTGGTGTAGCCAGAATGGGTCGTGATAAATACGAAAATAATGATACCGCTGGTGTGGTTACAGGTTTGGCTTGGACAAGTGTAGGTGGAGATATTTTATTTATTGAATCTATTATTTCTGCAGGGAAAGGAAATTTAACCTTTACAGGAAATATGGGAACAGTAATGAAAGAATCGATTACCATCGCCATGGAATATGTAAAAGCCAATGCCGAAAGATTAGGAATTAATCCTGAGATTTTCACCAAAAACAATATTCACGTTCACATTCCGGAAGGTGCAACACCTAAAGATGGACCAAGTGCTGGTATTGCTATGTTAACATCTCTAGTGTCTTTGTTGACACAGAAAAAAGTAAGGAAAAATTTGGCCATGACTGGCGAAATAACCCTTAGAGGAAGAGTACTTCCTGTTGGTGGAATTAAAGAAAAAATATTAGCTGCTAAAAGAGCTAAGATTAAAGAGATTATCCTTTCTGAAGAAAACCGTAAAGACATTAACGAGATAAAAGAAGAATATATTGAAGGATTGACTTTTCATTTTGTGAATGAAATGAGCGAAGTTCTCGAAATTGCAGTCACAAAAGAGAAGGTAAAACACGCTAAAACGTTGTAAATATAAAACGGCTAATTTTTTAGCCGTTTTTTTTATAAAAAATAATATCTTCGCTTCCGCGTTATGTAGTTATAATTCGACCAATTAAATGCAAAAAAAACTTTATATTCTTTTACTGTTTACGGCTTATAATTCAACTTATTGTCAAGTAGGAGGTGAGAGTGTTTATCAGTTTTTAAATTTAATTTCTTCCCCTAGACAAGCTGCGCTAGGAGGTAAAGCCATTACAAATTACGATTACGATGTCAATCAGCCGTTGTTTAATCCAGCTTCTATCAATGAAGAAATGGATGGACGATTGTCTCTCAATTATGCCAACTATTTAGGCGACGTGAGCTACGGAACAGCAGCTTATGCATATACTTACGACAAACACTTAAATACATTTCATGCCGGTGTTACGTATGTAAATTATGGTAAATTTGATGGAAGAAACGAATTTGGCGAATCAACCGGTGAGTTTAAAGGTAGCGAAGTAGCATTGTCTTTAGGGTATGCTTATAACGTGCCTTGGACTAACTTATATTTGGGTGCTAATGCGAAATTTATCTCCTCAACTTTAGAAAGCTATCAGTCTTTTGGAGCTGCCGCTGATATTGGTGCGGTTTACATAGATGATAAAAATGATATCAATTTTGCTTTAGTGACACGTAATTTTGGAACACAAATCTCAACCTATAATGATGAAAGGGAAAAATTACCTTTTGAAGTTATTGCAGGAATATCGCAAGAACTAGATAATGTTCCTGTGCGCTGGCACTTAACGTTAGAAAATATGCAAAAATGGAAAGTAGCATTTTCTAACCCAGCCCGAAGCGAGCAAAGTATTGATGGCGCACCTATTGAAGAAAAAGTGAGTTTCTTAGGAAATGCATTCAGACACGTTATTTTTGGTGCCGAAATTTTACCACAAAAAGCCATTAGTTTTCGATTAAGTTACAACTTCCGCCGTGCAGCCGAACTTAAAATATTAGAGCAAAGAACGTTTTCAGGAATCTCAGCCGGTTTCGGAATCCGATTCAATAAATTCAGATTCGATTATTCTTACTCAAGATACACATTAGCATCCAACACCAGTTTATTTGGGTTGATGATTAATCTTTAAACCATTTACATTTTGAAAAAAATCACCATTGCCATAGACGGATTTTCGTCAACAGGGAAAAGTACTTTGGCCAAACAATTAGCTAAAGAATTAGGATATATTTATGTCGATACAGGCGCTATGTATCGTGCTGTAGCATTTTATGCAATGCAAAATAAGTTGATTTCTACAGCTGCTTTCGATAAAGAAAGCTTAATCCAAGATTTACCAAAAATAAAACTGCATTTTGAATTTAATGCCACTTTAGGTTTTGCTGAAATGTATTTGAATGATGTAAATGTCGAAAAAGAGATTCGTACCATCGAAGTTTCAGGTTTTGTAAGCAAAGTCGCTGAGGTTTCTCAAGTTCGTGCCAAATTGGTCGAACAACAACAGGAAATGGGAAAAAACAAAGGGATTGTAATGGATGGTCGTGACATTGGAACGGTCGTTTTTCCTGATGCAGAACTTAAAATATTCATGACTGCGAGCCCACAAACCCGTGCGCAACGTCGTTATGATGAATTAATAGAAAAAGGAGATGTGGTTTCCTTTGAAGAAGTACTTAAAAATGTAGAAGAGCGTGATTATATCGATACTCATCGTGAAGATTCACCTCTTGTAATGGCTGATGATGCCATCGAAATTGATAATTCTCACTTAACAAGAGAAGAGCAGTTTCAAGCCGTTCTTGATTTGGTTAATAATATTTAGACGAATTTATTTGTAGAGTTATTTTTATTGTTAGATTTACGGGCTTTTTAAAATCGAACAAAAACCAAAAACAAGATTAAAGATTATGAATATCAAAATTAGATTAACGTTAATGAGTTTCCTTCAGTTTTTTGTGTGGGGAGCTTGGTTAATTACTGTTGGAAATTACTGGTTTGCAACAAAACAATGGAGTGGTGCCGAGTTTGGTGCTATTTTCTCAACTTTAGGAATTTCTTCTATATTAATGCCAGCTTTAACTGGTATCGTTGCTGATAAATGGATGAATGCCGAAAAATTATACGGAATTCTTCACATATTGGGTGGTTTGGCTTTGGCTTGTATTCCTATGGTCGATAATCCAACAAGTTTCTTTTGGGTGATTTTTGCTTCGATGTTATGTTATATGCCAACAATATCATTATCAAATTCAGTAGCTTATAATATTCTTAAAACCAATAATTTTGATGTTATTAAAGTATTTCCACCTATTCGTGTTTGGGGAACCATTGGTTTTATTGCTGCGATGTGGATTACGAACTTAACTGGGAATAAAGCATCAGCTAATATGTTTTATATTGCTGCTTTTGCTGCAATTGTATTAGGAATTTATTCATTCACATTACCTAAATGTCCACCGCAAAAATTAATTTCTGAAAATGCTACTTTAACGCAAAAATTAGGATTGAATGCTTTTAAATTATTTGGAACTTATAAAATGGCATTGTTCTTTGTTTTCTCTATGTTTTTGGGAGGCGCATTACAATTAACCAATATGTATGGTGACACTTATTTATCAGAATTCGCGAATGTTCCTCAGTATGCCGATTCATTTGTGGTGAAGTATTCAACCATAATCATGTCTATTTCTCAAATATCAGAAACGTTATTTATTCTAGCTATTCCATTTTTCTTGAAAAGATTTGGAATTAAGCAAGTAATGTTAATTAGTATGTTGGCTTGGGTATTGCGTTTTGGATTATTCGCTTACGGAAACCCAGTAGATGGTTTATGGATGATCATTTTGTCATGTGTAGTTTATGGAATGGCGTTTGATTTCTTTAATATTTCAGGTTCATTGTTTATTGAAACTACAACCGATTCTAAAATACGTTCGTCAGCACAGGGATTGTTCATGATGATGTCTAATGGTTTTGGTGCTTTCTTTGGAGGAATTATTAGTGGAACTATCATTGATCAATTTTTCACCCACAACGGACAAAGAGATTGGCACAATATCTGGTTGTCATTTGCTATTTACGCATTGCTTATTGCGATTGCTTTTGCAGTGTTATTCAAGCACAAACACAATCCGAAAGATGTAGAAAGTGTAACGCACTAAAAAATATAAAATTTATTTTGTCAAACGTGACAGGTTTTTATAATCTGTCACGTTTTTTCATTGCTGACAATTCAATACAAATCCCAAATAGCCCCGATAGAGCTAAATATCCTTTTTGTTTTGTCATGTTGGGTGTTTCAAAGTTTTGGGAGATGTACAAAACAAAAAGATATAAGCGATAGCGGGAACAAGGTTTCTAAAAATGCCCGTGCCATCGGCTCCCGAGAATAAGTCTTTCATCTCTCATCTTTTATCTATTTTATTTTTGCTAATAAATAAAAAAGAATTACTTTTGCAGTCCAAAATGCAGAGTAGAGTTTCGTTTGGAAATCAATTATTTATGTAAAACACTTTTGTTTTTCTATCGCTTAAAGAAACTCACGAAAAACAAAATACAAATTTTTATCAGACATGTCTGAAACATTAAAATCACAAGAAGAGTTTTTATCAAATTTTAACTGGCATAATTATGCTGAAGGTATTGATCCAGTTGATGAAAAAAACTTAAGAGAATTCGAAGAGTTAGTTACTAAAACGTTCATCAACACTGATCAAGAAGAAGTGGTAGAAGGAGTTGTAGTAAGAATTACTGACAGAGATGCTATCGTTGATATCAACGCTAAATCTGAAGGGGTTATTTCTTTAAACGAATTCCGTTACAATCCAAACTTAAAAGTAGGAGACAAAGTAGAAGTATTAATTGACATCCGTGAGGATAAAACAGGTCAGTTGGTATTATCTCACCGTAAAGCTCGTACTATTAAAGCTTGGGATAGAGTTATTTCTGCAAATGAAACAGGAGAAATCGTTAACGGTTTCGTAAAATGTCGTACTAAAGGTGGTATGATCGTTGATGTATTTGGTATTGAAGCTTTCTTACCAGGTTCTCAAATCGATGTGAAACCAATCCGTGATTACGATCAATATGTAAACAAAATGATGGAATTCAAAGTTGTGAAAATCAACCATGAGTTCAAAAACGTTGTTGTTTCTCACAAAGCGCTTATCGAAGCTGATATCGAGGTTCAGAAAAAAGAAATTATTGGTCAATTACAAAAAGGACAAGTATTAGAAGGTGTTGTTAAAAACATTACTTCTTATGGTGTGTT
>JASLID010000115.1 GCA_030153045.1 Flavobacterium sp. | reverse complement strand
ATGTAATTGCTGGAGATAATATGGGACCAGCTAAATTGGAAAAAGCGAATCAATTGAATATTTCTATTATTAATGAAGATGAATTCATAACTTTAATACATGAAAATTAAAAAAGGCATTTCATTTTACATTTATTTAATAGCTAGTTTACTGGGTGTTTTGGCTGTTGTTTTAGATAATGAAATACTAATGATTTTAACCAAACCGACCATTATTCCTGCCATAGTGTTTTATTATTTTTCTAAGAATAAGAAACCGGTTAGTTTGTATTTGTTGACTATTTTATTAATCTATTTTGTTTCAGATGCGATTACTTTGTTAGAGTTTAATAATTCGATGCTGTATATCATAATTTTAGATTTTATACCGTATTTGTTATTATTGAAATTTGTAGTAGAAGATTCAGTAGAGGTTCGCATTACTAAAATGGGTTACTTAATGGGAAATATTTCATTTCTTATTCTGATGATTTGTATGTATGTTTTAGTGATTTCTCTAACAGTCGCTAATAATGATTTTGTAATTCCAATAATTGCATACGGTATTATTTTAGCGATTTATGTTGCATTTGGAGTTTGTAATTATTTTTCAACTTTTCAAAAGGATGCTTTGTCAATTTTGCTTGCAGCATTATTGGGATTATTTTCTGATGTGATTTATGTTGTTATTAGCATGATTAACAGTAATTTAGCTTTAAATTATATTGAATTTGCTTTTCAAATAGCCTCTTATTATTTTATAGTCTCTTATTTTATAAACAGGGGTTTAAAAGAGCAAGAGATTGTAAATTCTCAAATACAATTTATTGATGAAAGCTAGCACGCCAGCATTGGTTTTGTACATTTTATCGGGTTTGCTTTACTTTGTAGCTGTCCTTAAAGGTTTTGACTATTTGACTCTTATTGTAAAGCCAATTATTATACCATCTATTTTTTTTTATTACTGGCAAGAGCGTCATGGAAAGATTAATTTTTGGTTTGCCATGGTTTTATTTTTATTTTTTATCTCTGGGATTTTAAACCTTTTTGATGATGAAAAAATCTTCTTTTATGTTATCATATTTAATCTCTTTGCCTATTGCATTCTTTTAAGTTTTGTTATAAAAAATATTTTTGAACTAAAATTTCATTTTCCAGACAAAATAAATTTATCCTATATAGGTTTAATGTTTTTGTTTTTTTCGAGCTTATTATATTTCAGTTTGTTTTTAATGTTTGATTTAAAATTCGAATTGTATTCGGTCATTATTATTTATGGAATTTCCTCAGTATTACTGGGCTCATTAAGTACAGCATTATACACACAGCAACAAAGTCAAACCAATTTTTTATTGATGATGACAAGTTTTACCTTTATCGTTAGCAATTTGTTTTATGTAATGTATCATTACTATTATGACTTTATTTTTTTTAGAGGTATAAGCGAATTGAGTTATATAGTGTCGTTTTATGTTTTAGTTCATTATTTTTTATTAGCTGAGATTGATTACGAAGAGAACGAGATAATGTGAAAATGAATTTTTGAATTTATAATGATGAAAGCTTATTCACCAGCTTTAATGCTGTACATAATTTCTGGGATATTATTTTTTATATCATCTGTTGTTGGTAACGAATATTTAGTGTTTGTTTCTAAACCAGTTATTATTTCATCTATATTGTTTTATTATTGGCAAAACAGTAAAGGCAAAGTAAATTTATGGTTTAGTTTAATTTTAGTGCTTTTACTTTTTAGCGGTATTTTAAACCTCTTTGAAGATGAAAAGGCACTGATGTATGTTATTTTAGTGAATTTAGTTGCCTATAGTATTATTTTAGGCCATGTGATTCAAAGACTTTTCCTCGTTAATTTTAGAGTAATTGATACAATTAATATTTCAGTGATATTGCTTACCATACTATTAATGGGATGTGTTTTGTATCTGAGTTTGTTTTTAATTTTTGATAAAAATTCGGAACTCTATATTTTTATTACAATTTACAGTATAGTTTTAGTTACATTAGCAATTGCCAGTACAGGATTGACTATTTTGAAACCTAATCAATCTAATTTGTCCCTAATGACTGCGATGTTTTGTTTCGTAGTTTCCGATTTGTTTTATGTTATTTATTATTATTACTATAATTTTATTTTATTTAGATATGGAAGCATATTTTCTAATATAATTTCGTCCTATTTTTTAGTTCAATTTTTTTTACATTCAGTCAATGATGCAAAAAAAGAATTATAATACATTTTAAAGATTAAGATTAATGAAATCAAGTGCTTCACCAGCTTTAGTGTTATTTTTTATAGCTTCTTGTTTATCTATAGTTGGAGTTTTTTTTAAAATAGATTCACTAGTATTAGTTATGAAACCTGTGATAGTGCCTTCTATTTGTTATTACTATCTGCAAAAAGAAGAGTTCAAGGTGAATTGGCTATTTTTTTTAGCCATTTTTTGCAGTTTTATTTCTGACATGATTGTTCTTTTTAAATTACCAGAAGGGGATTTTTCAATAGCCATTTTTAATATTTTATTGTACTTAATTTGGATCTATTTTTTGCTTAAGGACATGGGAGTCAAAATGGTTAATCCGAAATTTATTTTCTATTTCGTTTTTATTGTATTGAGTTTTTTTTCCATCACATATACAGTTCTTGGATTAATGTCAAGTTTAGATGATTTTATGATAAATGTGTATATGGTTTATGGTTGTGTTTTGTCTGTTTTATCATCAATCGCAGTTTTTAATCATTTTTTGAAACTAACAGAAAAAACGTTTTATGGACTAATAATGTGTTTTTGTTTTATAATATCAGATGTTTTTTTTGCGATTTACAATTTCTATCTAAAAATGGAAGTATTTGTAATTTTTAACCTAGCCGCTCAATTTATTTCGTATTATTATATGGTCAAATATATTACTTTTAATAAAGTCAACAACGAAATTGGAAATCTATGATAAAAGGGAAAATTGACAATTCAAATGGAGAATTGACAATTCTATTAATATTGTTTTTTACAATAGGATTGGCCGAAGTTGTTGCAGAGTTTTTTGGGAATACAACGTTTATTTATATACTAAAAGCAATGATAAACCCAACATTAGCTATTGTATATTTAAAGACCACAAAGCAAAGAAATAATAACTTTCTTATAGCTTTATTTTTTGCCTTTTTAGCTAATATATTTTTCATTGCCAGTGACTTTCATTCCATCATGGCAGGAGCCTTGTTCTACTTAATTTACAGAATCATCATTATTTATATTGTATTAAAAATGATGGATATTAAGAATTATTTGCCTGTTCTTTTAGGAAGCATTCCCTTTTTATGTGTTTTTTCATATATAGGATACTTAACAATGGAGGAATTAGAAAATGCTTTGTTTATCTATATTATTCAAGTAACCATTATGAGTTTCCTGGGTGGATTCTCATTGGCTAATTACATGATTGATGAAAATAGAACAAATTTTTGGCTATTTCTAAGTTGTATGTTATTTTCAATAATTCAGGTGATACTAATCCTAAAATTATATTATTTATCCATATTCATATTTCAACCTATAGCAATGGTTTTATATGTTTTTGGACAATATGGATTGTATAAATTTTTAGTACTTTCAGAAGAAAAAGTATATTAAATAATAATTTTTCTTCCAGAAGCCGAAAGGTTCATTTTACTGTCAAAATAAAAATCTATTCTTCCTAAATTTATTCCGTAAGCGCCTACCTGATTTACAATTACTTCTTGTCCATCAAGGTTTTTTTCAATAACTGGTTTGTCTAAAAAAGTATGGGTATGTCCACCAATAATTAAATCAATATTTTTTGTTTTTTGCGCAAGCATTCTGTCACTAATCTTTTCAGGATCATTTTTGTATTCAAAGCCTAAATGTGACAAGCAAATAATTAAATCACACTTTTCTTCTTCTTTTAATTTTTTAGAAAAATGAGTCGCAACTTCAAGAGGGTCGTTGTAAACAGTTTCTTTGTATAGTTTTTTATCTACCAATCCTTTCAATTCAATACCTAACCCAAAAACA
>JASLID010000109.1 GCA_030153045.1 Flavobacterium sp. | reverse complement strand
TGTTTCCTCGAGCTACAAACCATTGGTCCTGATACATAGATCCATAAAGAACAGAGGTTTCTGCTTTGCTGTTTTTTACCGATGTTAAAGCCAAATTGTAATCTTTGACAATGTTGTCAAAAAGTGTTTTAGCTTCTTTTTCTTTTCCGAAAAGGGCACCGTACAGTTTAATCCATTCTGCTTTTCCAAGTGGCGACTGTTCCATCCAATCTCCCTGAATCAGTACTTTTAAACCGCTTTTCTGTAAATTTTCAATCATAGGATTGTTACCATCCACTCCAAAAGTCACGATAAGTTCCGGCGAAATATCAATTAACTGCTCCATATTTAGCTTTTCGTTTTGGCCAACATTTTTAACTGAACCATTATCGATTAGTTTTCGGGTTTTTACAGAAGAAACATAATCAGTGTGAGGAAAGCCAATTAATTTATTTTCTACTTCAAGCATTTCTAAAAAAGGAATGTTGGTAGTAGAAGTTACTACAACAGATTGCAATGGAACCGGGATGGTGGTGTATTTTGATAAGCTATCTGGAACTATTCCGTTTTTTTCTTTTAGAACATAAACGAAATCTTTTTTAGCATTTGGCCAAGGGTGAATCACTTTTACAATCGAATAACCATCATAATCATAAATGGCTAATCCGCTGGCATATTCAATACTGTTGTTTGTCTTTATAGCGGCAGATTCTATTTTATCGTTGTTTTTACAACCAATTAAGGTTAAAAAGAAGATAAAATAAAATAATTTAAAGCAGTTTGGTTTCATCGTTTTTTGTAAAATTTGAACACAAAGGTAAATTATAATTTTTTTATAATTGGAATCAAATTTTTAATAGGAGCAGAAACGATTAAAACATAAAGTAAGATTTATACTAAAAAGTTGACTCCATAAAGTTATATTTGTACTTTGTTTTTTTAGAATAAACAAGCAAAAACAACTACTAAAATGACAACTGAAATGACGAAAATTTGTTCTTTCCTGCCTGCCGCCACTTCTATGATATATGAAATGGGATTAGAAAATCAGTTGGCTGGTGTTACTTTTGAATGCCCTTCCGATAAACCAAAAGTTGTTCGTTCCTATCTTGAAGGAACAAATCATTCAAGTAAGGAAATTGACCAAATTGTTTCGCAATCAAAAGCGCAGGGAAAAAGTTTGTATTACATAGACGATGCTTTGCTGACATCGATTGCTCCCGATATTATTTTTACCCAAGATGTTTGTGATGTATGCCAGATAGATACCAGTCATGTGGCACGTTCTGTATATAAATTATCAAAAGAACCAGAACTGATTCCGCTTATTCCAAGGAATTTAGATGATATTTATCAAAATGCTATTACTATTGCAAAAGCGTTCGGTAAAGAAGAGCGAGCATACGAATTGCTTGCAAGACTTAAAAAAAGAACCGATTTTATATTGAATACACTTCGTGAAAATAACGCACCACTTAAACGGGTAATGGTTATGGAATGGCTTGATCCTATTTACAATTGTGGCCATTGGATTCCTTATCAGATTGCTCAGGCTGGAGGTGTTGATATGCTTTCGAACCCGTCTGGTTATTCAATTGTTACCAATTGGGAGCGTATTTTGCAGTACAATCCGGAAGTTTTGGTGGTAGCGCCTTGTGGATTTGAAGTTCATCGTTCCGGCCAGGAAATTGAAGCCCTGACAAAATTAGAAGGGTGGGAGAGTCTAAAAGCGGTTCAGAATAATGCTGTTTTTTTGGCTGATGCCGATTTGTTTACCCAGCCCAGTACCACTGTTGTGGACGGAATTGAATTACTAGCAGCATTATTTCATCCTTCTCTTTTTGAAATCCCAAGTAAATTAAAACATAAGTATTTGTCTTTTCATACCTCCGAAAAAGTAAAATAATGGATGCTATCTTTTCTAATACTATTCGAATAAAGAGTTGTTCTACCTGCGGAACTCCATTCAATTGTGGTGATACTTTGGATGGAAATAAATGCTGGTGCAATGATTTTCCACCTATTTTTAACCCTTCTGATATTGTTGATTGCCTTTGTCCTAATTGTTTCAAAAATGCCTGTACGCTGAAAATTGACGAATATGTAGCCACAGTTTCCCCCGAAACAGCCTTAGAAAACAGAGCAAAAGACCTTCCAAAAACAACAAGCCTTGTTGAAGGAATTGATTATTATATAGAGAACGGAAACTATGTTTTTAAAGCGTGGTATCATTTAAAAAGAGGAAATTGTTGTAAAAACGGATGCAGACATTGTCCGTACTAATAAAAAAATATAAAATGATTTATTTAATTACAGGTGGTGAGCGCTCCGGAAAAAGCAGTTATGCTCAAAATTTAGCCATGGAACTTTCGGCAAATCCAATGTATGTGGCCACAGCGAGAAAATGGGATGGCGATTTTCAGAAAAGAATCGACCGTCACCAATCAGAACGTGATGAAAGATGGATTAATGTCGAAAAGGAAAAGCAGTTGAGCGAAATTGATTTTTCAGGAAAAGTTGCCATAGTGGATTGTGTAACACTTTGGTTAACCAACTTCTTTGTTGACACTAAAAATGATGTTGAATTATGCTTAGAACAGGCTAAAGCTGAATTTGAAGCCATTGCCAATCAAGAGAACACAACAATTATCATCATTACCAATGAAATCGGAATGGGTGTTCATGCCGAAACTCACATTGGAAGAAAATTTACTGAACTCCAAGGTTGGATGAATCAATATTTGGCTAAAAAAGCAGACAAAGTAGTATTGATGGTTTCCGGAATTCCTGTAACCATTAAAGGTCAATAATCATGAATTTTGTCACTTCCTGGAGCGGAGGAAAAGATTCTTGTTACGCCATGATGAAAGCCGTAGAACAAGGTTTTACGCCAAAAGCATTACTCAATATGATGAACGAGAATGGCAAAGTATCCCGTTCTCACGGACTGCCGTTAGCTATTTTGGAACAACAGGCTCAAAAAATGCAATTGCCTTTAGAAGCTGTTCCTGCCACATGGAATGACTATGAAGCGAATTTTATCGAAACCTTAAAAAGACTAAAATCGGGTTTTAATTTAGAAGCGGCTGTTTTTGGCGACATCGATTTACAACCCCATAAAGATTGGGAAGATAAAGTTTGTGCTGCCGCTTCATTACAGGCTGTTTTGCCTTTGTGGCAACAAGACCGAATTACATTGGTCAACCAAATGATTGATAATGGAATTCAAACCATGATTGTTTCCTGCAATACGCAAATGGGAGAATTTTATTTAGGCAAAATATTAACTAAAGCTTTAGCTTTGGAATTGGAAGAAAAAGGAATCGATCCTTGTGGCGAAAATGGAGAATTTCATACCATGGTCATTCACTGTCCATTATTTTCGGAAGCTATTGAATTACCAAAATACACGACCAAAGTATATAATGACTACTGTTTTATAGTTTGGGAAGAGAATTATGAATTGATAAAATAATACATGAGTTACTTAGATGATATTTTAAAAGCCCGTCGCGATACACGTCATTTTACGAATGATGCTGTTCCTGATGAAGTTGTCGAAAAAGCGCTGCAGGCCGGACATTCGGCTCCATCTGTGGGTTTGACGGATGCTACAAGATATTATTTGGTTAAATCAGTTGAAATAAAAAAAGCAATCAAAAGCCTGTTTGTCGATTATGACAGAAAAGCTGCCAATCAAACAGATGATCAAAATCAAAAAGAAAAATATCAGAGACTAAAACTCGAAGCTATTGAAGAAGCTCCGCTTGGACTGGTTATTTGTTACGATCGTTCGGTATTGAATAATTTTACCATTGGAACTGTCGGAAGTAATGAAGCTATTAAATTTAGTGCGGTTTGTGCTGCTCAAAATATCTGGCTGTCTTTGACAGAACAAGGCTATTCGATGGGTTGGGTTTCGATTTTGAATTATTATCAGTTTAAAAAATTGTTGGATTTACCTGAAGAAATTGAGCCTTTGGGTTATTTCTGCGTCGGGAAACCAGCTACGAATTATGACAATCAGCCCATGTTGCAGCAATTGAATTGGAAGCAAAAAGCAGAAAAGCCTTTTGTTACTGAAATTGAAAATTTGCATGTTGATGTCGTTTCAAAAAAAGATATTGAGTCAAAAGAGACTATTGAAACACTTCAAAACTTAACAGAAGAATTACAATTTAAAATCGATAATAAGACAAAACCGACAGGTTCTTTAGGAACTTTAGAAGTTTTGGCCAAACAAATTGGAACACTGTTTCAAACTTTGGAACCTAAAATTATCCAACCTAACATTGTGGTTTTTGCTGCTGATCATGGCATTGCCCAACATGGAGTGAGTGCTTATCCTCAAGATGTCACGCGACAAATGGTGACTAATTTTTTGGAAGGCGGTGCGGCAATCAATGTATTTTGTAAACAGAATAATATCCAGCTTTCTATTGTAGATGCAGGTGTAAATTATGATTTTGCTCCAAATGCCCATCTGATTTCTGCAAAAGTGGACAAAGGAACGCAGTCGTTTTTAAACGGACCTGCTATGAGCAATGACCAATTGGAACTTTGTTTTACGAAAGGCAGTGAAATTGTTGCCGCCATTGCAAAAGAAGGAAGCAATTGCATTGGTTTTGGCGAAATGGGAATAGGAAATACTTCTACTGCTTCAGTTTTAATGAGTGTTTTGTGTGGTTTTCCAATCGAAGATTGTGTCGGAAAAGGAACTGGAGTCGATGATAAAAAACTACAATTCAAAAATGAAACTTTAAGAAAAGCAATTGCCAACTATAATGGCGATGACGATTTGGATAGTAAATTAGCCTATTTCGGCGGATTTGAAATCATGCAAATGGCAGCAGGAATGCTTGAAGCTTACAATCATTCGATGGTAATTCTTGTCGATGGTTTTATTTGTACTGTGGCCTATTTAGTGGCATTTATGAAAAATCCGGAAATAAAAAAGAATGCTATTTTTAGTCATTGCTCTGCAGAACAAGCACATGAAAAATTATTGGATTATCTCGATGTAAAAGCCATCCTGCAACTGGATCTGCGATTGGGTGAAGGCACGGGCTGTGCCATAGTATTTCCAATAATTCAATCGGCGTTGGTTTTTTTAAATGAAATGGCAAGCTTTGAAAGTGCCGGCGTGAGCAATAAATAAATTTAGATTTTAAATGAAAAGAGAACTCCATATATTTTTTACCGCATTGATGTTTTACACCCGAATTCCGTGTCCAAAAAACATCGATCACAATCCGGATTATTTAAACAAAGCGTCCCGTTACTTTCCATTAATCGGATGGATTGTTGGCAGTATTGCGTTTGCTGTTTATTATATTTTTAGTTATTTGATTTCTTCTGAAATTGCAGTGATATTGTCTATGATTGCTTCGATTTTAGTAACCGGAGCTTTTCACGAAGATGGATTTGCCGATGTTTGCGATGGTTTTGGAGGAGGTTGGACAAAAGAAAAAATCCTTCTAATTATGAAAGACAGCGCCATTGGTGCTTACGGTGCGATTGGTGTTTCCTTATTATTATTAATGAAGTTTATGTCCACCAATATACTTTTAAGAAACGCTGAAGTAGCAACTTTAAATGTATTTTTTGTTTATTTATTACTCCTTGTTTCAGCACATTCTATCAGTAGGTTAACGGCTGTTTCTATTGTATTTACTCACGAATATTCTAGGGATGATGCAACCAGTAAAAGCAAACCGATTGCTCAACATTACACTTGGCGTGAAGTACTTGGCGCTTTCTTTTTTGGGTTGTTGCCGATATTGATTTTGTCTTATTTTCAATGGCAGATGATATTGGCAGTGATTCCTGTTTTTCTAACCCGTTTTTTCTTAGCGCGTTATTTTCAAAAATGGATTGATGGCTATACCGGAGATTGTTTAGGAGCAACACAGCAGGTTTGCGAAGTAGTATTTTATTTATCGGTATTGGCATTATGGAAATTTATTTAATTCGTCATACCGAAACCGTTTGTGAAAAAGGCATTTGCTATGGGCAATCCGATGTGGGTTTGCTTCAGGAGTATAACTCACAATTTGAAACTATAAAAGCGCAAATTCCAGCCAAAGCTGTATTCTATTCGAGTCCTTTACAACGCTGTACTATTTTGGCCGATTATTTATCGGAATCCAATTATACAACCGATTCTCGTTTAATGGAAATGAATTTTGGAGACTGGGAAATGAAAAACTGGGACACTATTTCTCTTGAAGAAATGAATCCGTGGATGAAAGATTTTGTAAACGTAACTGTTCCCAATGGAGAATCATTTACAAAATTATATGATAGGGTCACTGATTTTATGCAAACAGAACTTCAAATGAACAACTCAAAACCAATAGTTCTTGTTACCCATGCCGGAGTAATACGAAGTATTTTGTGTAAAATTTCAAGTCTTCCTCTTAAAGACGCTTTTACTAATAAGGTTGATTTTGGGGAAGTTATAAAAATCAAACTATAGAAAATACTTACGATTTAAGCAGGTAAATAAAAGAAGCGCTGTTTATTTTTCAAATTATTTATCAAAAGACACTCTAAATTTGCATAATTAACAATTATGCCTGTATATTTGCAATCGTATTGAGGTTGTGACTTTACTTTTTGTAAAACACATTAAAAGGGAATTAGGATTAAAAACCTAAGCTGTACCCGCAACTGTAAGCTACTAAGCTTGTTGTTATCTACAAAACCACTGTTTCTGATTAGGAAATGGGAAGGTAAACAACAAGACGCAAGCCAGGAGACCTGCCTAATACACTGTGTATCAAACTTTCGGGAAAAAAGGTTTGGGTATGGGTAAATTCTATGCTTTTCTCCCATTTTTAGTATTAAAAATGTTTTATTTAAAATGAACAAAAAAATTACTGTTGTAGGTGCTTTTGTGCTTGCATCAATTGGTGCTTTTGCACAAGAAAATGACTCTATCAATAAAATGAATGAAGTCGTGATTTCCGATTCAAAATTTGCTCAACCAAAAGAGAAATCAGGGAAAGTCATTGTTAAAATTACCGCTGAAGATTTAAAGAAAAAGAAAGGTCAATCAGTTGCCGCTGTTTTAAGTACCGTGGCAGGAGTTGAAATTAATGGAAATCAAAGCCGTAATGGTAAAGATTTAGGGATTTTCCTTCGTGGAGGTAGAAGTCATCAGGTTTTAATCTTAATTGACGGAGTTCCGGTAACCGATGCTTCTGGAATTAGTCTTTCTTACGATTTGCGTTTATTGCCTGTTGATCAAATTGAAAGCATTGAAATCATGAAAGGCGCTTCAAGTACTTTGTACGGAACTGGAGCAGCAACCGGAGTAATAAACATTACTTTGAAAAAAGCAGACAAGAAAGCAATTGCCGGAAATGCTTACATGAACATCAGTAGTGTTGAAACTACTAAAGAGATTAAGAACTACGAACCGCAAGAATTCAACCAAGGTTTTGGTGTAAACGGTACTGTTGATAAGGTTACTTATTTTGCAGGATTAAATAGTACTGAATCTACTGGTATTTCTGAAGCAAAAGGAGAAGGTTTTGAAGCTGATAAATTCTCTAGAGTAAACTCGGTAGTTAAATTTGGTGTGAAAGCGACAAAGAAATTGACTTTGGATTTCTTCGCTAATTATGACCGAATGAAAAATGACTTTGATGCAGGGTCGTTTTCAGATGACAAACAAAACTACTCCCTTTCTGAACAATTCAGAGTTGGTTTTTCTCCAAAATACAAATACAATAAAGGAGAATTTGTTATTAATGCTGGAGCAAATACAATCACTAGAGATATCTTTAGTTATGGTTCAATGACTAATTTCAAATCACGAAGTGTAAATGCAGATGTTTATAACAAATACCAAATTTTCTCACAATTATTTGTAGTAGCTGGAGGACAATTTCAATTCCATGAAATGTCTAACTTTAGCGAATATGGAAGCATTGCAGAAGAATTGGCTAAATTTAGTATGATAGACCCTTATTTAACAGTAGTTTTTAACTCTGAATTTGGTTTAAATATTAATACTGGAGCTCGTTATAATGTGCACAGTCGTTACGGAAATAACTTAGTCTATAATTTTAATCCTTCTTTCAAATTTGAAAATTTACCATTAAAATTATTGGCTTCTTATAGTACCGCATTTGTATCTCCAAGTTTATACCAATTGTATTCTCCTTATGGAGATTTAGAGTTAACTCCAGAAAAAGACGCAACTATTGAAGCTGGTTTAGAAACGAATTTATTATCTGATAAATTAACAATTTCTGCTGTAGCTTTCCACAGAGAAGAAAAAGAAGCGATTGGATTCGATTTAATGACTTACAAATATTTTAATGTTAAAGGTATTAATGTGGCTAAAGGAGTTGAAGCAATGGTTTCTTATGCTGTAAATAGTAAAATCAAATTTGATGCAAATTATACTTTTACAGAACTTGAAAAAAGATCAAGAATTTTAAATCCAAAACACAAAGTTAATGCATCGCTTGATGTACAGGCTACTGAACGTTTAGGGTTTAATGTGGCATACCAGTTTGTAGCTGATCGTGCTTTCGAATATACAGTTTACCTTCCTCCAACATGGGCGCCAGAGTTAAAGGAAGAAACATTGCTTAATTACCAATTGGTAAATGCAAATGTTCGTTACGATTTAATCAAAAACAGACTTAATATTTTTGCAGCAGCGGATAATATTTTAAATAAAGATTTTGTAGAAACAAGAGGTTTTAGTACAAGAGGTAGAAACTTTAGAATAGGTTTCAACTTTTTGTTTTAGAGTGCGTTAGTTATCCGCAAGAAGTCCCGCTTTGAGTTTTTCAGAGCGGGACTTTTATTTTATTGAATTATTTTTTTACTAACTTGTAACAAAATTAAAGCTCACTCGTCTAGATAGTATAACCAACCATTATAATGAACCAAGTTGAATTTATAAATACGATTAAACCATTTAAGGACAAAGTATATAGGTTGGCCAAGCGTTTATTAGTAAGTACTGAAGAAGCAGAAGATGCCACTCAGGATATATTAGTAAAACTCTGGAACAAGAATAAGGTTATTGAAGGGTATGGTAGTATTGAAGCGTATGCAATGACAATTACGAAAAATCATTGTTTAGATGTTTTAAAGTCTAAAAGAGCTTCAAATTTGCAAATCGTTCATAGTAATTATGTTGAAAATGGAGCCGAATTGCAACAAAAAGTAGAAGACAGCGATTCCTGGCATTGGGTAGAAAAATGGATAAACGATTTACCCGAACAACAAAAGCTAATTATTCAGATGCGGGATATTGAGCAATATGAATTTGAAGATATTGCTAAAATACTCGATATGAATGAAACTGCTATAAGAGTAGCACTTTCGAGAGCCAGAAAAACAATTAGAGAACGAATGACAAAGACCCATAATTATGGAATCAAATAAAATAGAGATATTAATCGAAAAATACTTTCAAGGAGAAACTTCACTTGCCGAAGAAAAGGAATTGCGCAGTTACTTTTCATCTCCAGATGTGGCGCCACATTTAGAGCAATATAAGGCAATGTTTGGTTACTTCACCGAAGCAAAACAGCAACAGTTTACTAAAGAAATTCCACCAGTTAAATCAAACAATAAGGTAATGTGGATTTCAATAGCAGCTTCTATAGTAGTTTTGTTTGGAGTGGTTACTTTTTTTACGAATAATATGGCCTTACAAGAATCTCAAAATGAATTGGGTAGTTATGAAACTCCCGAAGAAGCATTTAGAGAAACTCAAAAAGCTTTGGCCTTATTGTCAGAAAATGTAAACACTGGCATGGAAAGTGTTAGTTACTTGCAAGAGTACGAGAATGCAAAAAACAAAGTATTTAAAAACAATTATTAAAATCATCAATCATGAAAAAAACAGTTATAATCGCATTATTCATCTTATTGCCATTTTTTAGTCAGGCACAATCAGCGTTTGACAAATATGACGGTCAGGAAAACGTAACATCTATCATTGTCAACAAAAAAATGTTCGATTTAATGAGTAAAGTAAAGATGGAAGCTTCTGATAAAGACGCACAAAAATATTTAGCATTGATTAAGAAATTAGACAATTTAAAAGTGTTTATGACATCAAGCACTAAAACTGCAACTGATATGCGTGGCAATGTAGACAGATATCTAAAATCAAGCAATCTTGAAGAGTTAATGCGTGTAAACGACAACGGTAAAAATGTAAAAATCTACGTTAAATCAGGTGGTTCAGATTCTACAGTTAAAGAGTTATTGATGTTCATTGAAGGCGCAAACGTAAAAGGCCATGAAACTGTTTTAATGTCTCTTACAGGAGATATTGACATTAACGAATTATCAACGCTTACAAACAGAATGAACATTCCTGGTGGCGATGAATTGAAAAAAGCTGGAAAGCAAAATAAATAATCATGAAAGCTATGGTAAAAGTTTTCTGCCTAGGTTTTGTGTTACTCTTAATGAGTTGTAAAAACGAACCTACCTTGCAAAAGTATTTTGTTGAAAAAAGTGAAAATAAAGCTTTTACGGTTTTAGATCTAACACCAAATATTTTAAACCTTGAAACTACGAAGCTTTCAGCATCAGAAAAGAAAGTTTTAGAGTCATTTGAAAAAGTGAATATTCTAACTTTTAAAGCCGATAAAAGCAATCAGGCTGCCTTTGAAACAGAAAGAAAAGCGATAATATCAATTTTAAAAGATAAAAAGTATGAGTCTTTAATACGAGTTTCTTCTGGTAAAGATGCTGCCGAGTTTAAATGTGTTGAAAAAAAGGATAAAATCGATGAATTTATTCTATATGGTAACAAATCAGAAAAAGGTTTAGCTGTAATTAGAATTACTGGAGATGATATGAATCCCAACGCAGTTATGGAGATGCTTAAACTGATGCAAAAATCAAAAATAGATGTAGAGCAATTAAAGCCTTTACAAGAATTGTTTAAATAAAAAAAGTCCCGAAAGGGACTTTTTTTATTTAAGTCTTTTTATTTTTTACTTTCCTTTAATAATCCGTCGAGTTTCTTTCTTGATTCAGGGATTTCTTGAAGGCTTAATGCTTTCTTGAAATTCTCAATAGCTTTTGTTTTATCACCAGTTTCAAGATACAGATCACCTAGTGAATCATAACAATTGGCACTTTCGGGATAGTTGGTAATGTTTAGCTTAAATAAGGTTTCGGATTTGCTAAACTGCTTAGTGCCTAACATCGAGTATCCAAGCTTGTTAATTTGATTTTCAGCGGGTTTAACTAAATACCCCATTTGTTCTGAAGCATTTTTATAGTGTGCTGCCAGTAAAGTATCCAATTTAAAATCTGGATTTTCTAATTCGCTATCGTAAATTTTAAGTTTGTAAAAATCAAAAATAAATCGAAGAGCATCATATTCTCCAATCAATCGAACCGAGGAATGATCGTCGTCTTCATAAAATTTATGTCTGAAACGTAGCTGATTGTTTTTGTTTTTAGAAATATCTTTGATCAATTCCAGATTACTACGGATAAGTCCAGTAGTTCTACTCGTATCTTTTTGAACAGTTAGTGTATCAACTCCTCTTTCCAGACGATTGGCTAATGCTATAAACAATGTTTTTCCTTTATAATTTTGTTTAGGTAAAATCAGTTTTGCCTCTTTTACCGTTTTTTGATTATCCCACCACAAGGAAGCGTCAAGTGAAACGTAAGAATTAAATAAATTGGGCTGATGTAAGAAAGTATTCATAACCATCAAACCTCCAAGAGAATGACCTATGAAAGTTTTGTAAGATGTTGTTGGGTATTTTGAATCAACATAAGGAATCAGTTCCTTTTCAATATAAGACATGAATTTTTCGCCTCCACCTACAATAGTAGGTAGCTCTTTATCTGTACCCAATGTTAAATCGATCAATCTGTTAGGATGTAGTATTCCAACAACAATCATTGGTGGACATAGACCTGATTCAGTCATATGTTTGGTTATGCTAACAACAGTATTGAAATTTTCACTTCCGTCTAATAAATAAATTACTGGATAATGTTCTTTCCGAATAATTTTATTTCCTCCATTGCTGTTAGGAATATGAATCCAGACTTTACGTTGTTCTTTTAATATTTTTGAAGATATAGTTTCTTCAAATCCAACTGTAAAATGGTCATTTTTTTGTGCCTTAACACAAAAAGAAAAAAGCAATAAAGTAAAAGAATACAAAAGTGGTTTCATGGTTTTTTAAATTTTTAGAGTGTGGTTTTTAGTTAAATGCGATAAGTCAGTTTGAAGGTTTTGTGTTTCTGAAGGAATGATTAGTTTAACAATGTAAATCGTACAAATTAATCTTATTTCAAAAAAAAGGTTTTAATCTCTCTTTTCAAGCGGTTTGAAATGTTGACTAAAACCTTTATATAATTACCTGTAAACAGGTTCAAAATGTGACCACGGTGGGATTTGAACCCACACGCCCTTACGAGCACCACCCCCTCAAGATGGCAAGTCTACCGTTTCTCCACGTGGCCT
>JASLID010000106.1 GCA_030153045.1 Flavobacterium sp. | reverse complement strand
ATTCCAACTAATTTTTCGGCAATTCTCATGGCCATTTCTTCTCCTTCAATAGCGCATGGACCAGCCAATATGAAGAAATTCCCACTATCTAAGTGTTTGATATTAGGGATATTTTGTAAATTCATGTGTTGTAAATTTTTTGCAAATATACCAATTATTTCAATCGGTTAATTCGGTTTAACTTTTACTCTTTTTGTTGAGGCTATTTTATAGTTATCAACTTACTTCAAAAAAAATAGATTCCCGCCTGCGCGGGAAAGACAGCAACAAGTTTGTCTTTCCTATAAAAGCATCTTTGTTATTGTTGTCTTTGTCTTTCCCGCGCAGGCGGGAATCCAAAATAAATGGTTAATATCTATTTTAAGCAGCAACTTTATTAATGCATCGCATCGGCAGGATTAATTATGTTTTTCCCTTTCTTAATCAAGAAAACAATTGGGATGCAGCATAAGAACATAACGCCGAGATACATAAAAATATCCATATACGATAAAACAGTACTTTGCTTCAAAACCGAAAAATCCATCACCTGATACGCTTTGTTTAAGGCTTCGTTCGCACTAAATCCTTTACTCATAAATCCTTTTTGCAAGGTTTGTAAACGTTGTTGCACTTCAATTCTGGTTCCGTCAAGATGAGGAATCAAATCGACTCTGTGTTTTTGACTGAATCGGGTGATAAGCGTTGTAATAATCGCAATACCAAAAGAACCTCCCAACTGTCTGAACATTCCAGTAAATGCGGCTCCTTCGCCAATGTGTTTTCCTTTTAATGTGGATAACGATAAAGTGGTAATGGGCACGAATAATAATCCTAATCCAATTCCTCTCAAAATCAATGGCCAGTAAAAATGTTCTACTCCAGTATCAGGCGTCATCACATTACGCATCCAAAAGGTAAAGAAAAAGAATACTAAGAATCCAACGGCAATCATATAGCTCTGTGGAATTCCTTTTTGAATCATTTTACCTACAAACGGCATCAGGATAGCAGTCGTAATAGAACCTGGAATTAATAACAATCCGGCATCTAAAGCAGTCCAACCTAATATCGATTGGGTGTAAATAGGAATAATCAATGTGGAGCCATATAATCCAAATCCAAGAATGAAGCCCATCAAGATTCCAATTCGTAAGTTTCCGTCCTTTAAAACGCCTAAATTTACGATTGGGTGCTTATAAGTTAGTTCTCTCCAAACAAAAAGGAGCAAGCCGGTTACAGAAACAACACTTAAAATGACAATAGTCGAATTGCTAAACCAATCATCCTGTTGGCCGTGTTCTAAAACAAATTGCAATGAACCAATAAACGCCGATAAGAAAAGAATACCCCACCAATCGACTTGATTGGCTTTTAGTTTTTCACCATACTTTGGACTTCTAACGAAAGTTAAGGTCAAAAATGTTGCAATAATCCCTAATGGAATATTGATATAGAAAATATAAGGCCACGAAAAATTATCAACCAAATAACCTCCTAAGGGTGGACCTAATGTTGGACCCACAATAACACCCATTCCGTAAATGGCTTGTGCCATTCCACGTTTTGCCATAGGATAACTTTCGGTAATGATGGTTTGGGCAGTTACTAACAAGGCGCCACCACCAAGACCTTGTATGAATCGGAAAGCAACAAGCTCCCAGATGTTGGTTGCATTTCCACAAAGGAAAGAAGCTACCGTAAAAACAATAATGGAAACGGCAAAATAATTTCGTCGCCCAAATTGCTGTGATAACCAACTTGTCATAGGAATGACAATTACATTCGCAATCGCGTAAGCGGTAATAACCCAAGCGACATCAGTTAGGGTTGCGCCCAAACTTCCTCGCATGTTGGTTAAAGCCACATTAACGATGGTTGTATCCACAATCTCCAGCAAAGCACAAAGTACTGCGGTAATGGTAATAATAATCCTTCTAAAGCCGTATTCTACTAAATCGTCTTCGGTCGCAGTAGTTGTTGCCATATTTTAATTGATAATTGATAATTTGTATTGAACGAGATGTTTTAGCCCTGATAGTAACGGAAATCCTTTTTGAGGTTTTTTACCGAAAAAAGATTGTAGTGAATAGCAGGAAATAGCTCTTAATACTTTTTTTGAAACACATAGAATCATAGATGAAATTTTAAATAAAAGAGATTAATAGACAATTCTTTATTTCACATAGCTATGTAATCTATATAAAAGCAAGCTTTCTTAAAACTTTAGAATGTTAATCTATGTTTCAATGTGTTTTGAAATTATTTGATATGCACGTCCACATCCACATTCATTCCCGGACGCAATAATTTTACTTTTGTAGCATCGTTACTTGCGTTAAGGCTAATTTTGACTGGTAAACGTTGAATTGTTTTTACGAAATTTCCTGTTGCATTATCTGGAGGTAAAATAGAGAAACGAGCTCCTGTTGCCGGCGAAAACGATGCAATGGTTCCTTCAAATTCAGTATCTGGAAAAGCATCGGCTTTGATGGTTACCTTTTGACCTTCGACCATTTTGTTTAATTGTGTTTCTTTAAAATTCGCAATTACCCAAACGTCCTGATCGTTGATTACATAAAATAACGACTGACCTGGTTGAATAAATTGTCCCGGCTGAATGGCTATTTTTGATACTTGTCCGTCAATGGCTGCAGTTACCGTAGTGTAATTCAGGTTTAATTCAGCGGCATCTAAAAGCGCTTGAGCACGTTTAATATTGGCTGCTGCAACTTCAGCTTGTTTTGACGAAACATTAGATCTTGACGAAGCCACTGTTTTTTGAAACGAGGTTGCTTTTTGTTGCTCTTGTAAAATTCTCAATTGGCTTTCTGCTTCTAATTTTGCTGCTTCTGCCTGTTCGAATTGCTGTTTTGTAATCGAATGGTTTTTGTATAGATTATTATAGCGTTCGTAATCGTTTGAAGCTCTGTTTAATCTAATTTTAGCAGTTTCGATACTACCGCCGGCAGATTGCACGTTGGCATCCGATACTGAAACGTTAGCTTGTGCTGTCCCAATATCCGCTTTAGAAACGGCATAACTTTCTTGAGCAGCCATTAAAGCGGCTTTTGCTTCGGCTACTTTCACCAGATAATCTCTGTTATCGACTGTAAACAGGGTGTCTCCTTTTTTTACCAATTGGTTGTCTTTGACATAGACCTTGGTTACGTATCCGGTCACTCTTGGAATGATTGGATTCATGTTTTTCTCAATTTGAGCATCATCAGTCTCTTCGTGAGCTAAAGAATGCATGTATTTGTAAATTCCGTACGTTCCGCCTAAAAGGATAAACACGGTAAAAATCAATATGAATCTTTTATTTGTTTTTTTCTTCTTTTCCATTGTGATGCGCTATTTAGTTTTGAGATAAATTGAATGAGTTGATTAATTTTCCTTCTGCAAATTGCAGTTGGTAATATTTTAAAGCAATATCAGCTTGTGAAAGTGCTAGATTAATTTTGGTTTGCAATTGTTGTACATCGGCTTCCAATAAATCATTAGTGGTTGATAAGCTGTTGTCGTATTTGTCTTTTACGATTCGGTAATTTTCGGTCGCTTGTTCCACCGCTTGAGTATATACTACATTTTGCTTCATCGAAAGATTGTAATTCTCTTGAGCTTCTTGTGTTTCCTCTTTGATTTTATCGGTTAAAATAGAAATCGCTGTTTTGGTTTGTTCCGATTTGCTTTTAGCCAATTTCACTTCTTTTCCATTTTTGAAGATAGAAGCCAAATCATAACTCAATCCAACACCAACATTCATAGCATTACTCACCGTTACCACATCTTTCAAATCGAAAGCAATATAGCCACCCACTAAAGCCAATGAAGGGTAATAGCCACTTTTTGCTATTTTCACTCCTGATTCAGATGCTTTCTGTTGAAAAGTTAGCGCTTCTAAGTCGCTTCTTTTGGCTTCAGAGACAAGATTTTTACTTTTTTGCATATCGTTTTTGATGGTTTCAATATCAATGGCAATTTTCGTGTTTTCAGGCAATTGTAAAAGTGTTGCCAATTGGTAATTAATCACATTTACATTTTTATTTGCGCTATCCAGTGAAAGTTGAATGTTCGATTCCTGCAATTGGGCTTTCAATAAATCATTGCGAGCCATCAATCCGTTGTCTACCATGGCCGAAAAATCTTTGGTACGTTGTTGGGCACTTTTTAGATTTTCTGCGATAAGCGAAGCCATTTCTTGAGACTGATATAATTTGGCAAACAATTCAACTACATAAATGGCTAATCGCTCTTTCGTGTGTGATGCCGAAGCAGTTTGTGCTTTGTATAAACTTTCAGAAGCAGAAATGCTATTTTTTAATTTGAAACCATTAAAGATTGGCATCGAAACATTAGCTTGACCAATCATCAATTGACTAACTTCAATTGGTGAAGATGATCCGTTTGATGAACCTCCTGTTTTAAGGTTTGAATCAATATTGGCATTAGTCAATTGTAAAAACTGTCCTGAAACTTTTAAACTAGGATATTGATTGTTTTTTACCGTTTCCATTTCCAGTTTTGAAGTAGCTACTTTTATGTTGGCAAGATTCGATTCGTTGCTTTTTGTAGTGGCTAATGTGATGGCTTCTTTCAGCGATAATTTTTTTATTTCTTGTGAATGACTAATCGTAATTCCAAAAAGAGAAATCACGATCAGAATGTATTTTTTAATTTTCATAAACCAAAAGTGCTTTAATTGTTTTTTGAATGTGTTTTGTTAAATCGGTATGAACATAATTATTGAAATCTTCTTTGGTTTTCAAATCGAACAAATCTGAATAAAAAGGTTTGTTCATTTGAAAGTGAAAATACGTTCCCATAATCGTCGGAGGAATTAGCGCCACATTTATATTTTTTGCAAATAATCCTTTCGATTGACCTTCTTCAATTATGTTTTTTAAAACTTGTAAATTGTATTTTTTAACCTCGTTAAAAGCATCGTAATTAATGTCTCTTTTTTTGGACATAATTTCAAAATGAATAATTTGATACATGCCACAATTTTTATTAATTCGGGTGATGTACAATTCAATCAATTTGTCAATTTTTTCAAAAGGGGATAAGCTCTCTTTGAAAAGGTTTTCCAATTCCATTCTTAAGTCCGAAATACGATTGATGATTAATGCTTCCAGAAGTTTTTCTTTCGAACCAAAATAGTATGAAATCATCGCGATGTTGATGTTCGCTTCTTTAGCAATATCTCTCACTGAAGTTCCGTCAAATCCATGTTCTGAAAATAGTTTTTCAGCGACCTGAAGAATCTCAATTTGTTTGTCATTAAAATCAGTCATGAGTATTGATTTTTAAAATCGCCACAAAATTAAACGTTTGTTTAAATTAAACGTTTGTTTAATTTAATTTTAACTTTTTTTTAACTAAATTAAATTTATGTTTTTTGTGTGGAGAAGGGGAGTGTTTTTGAGGTGTGAAAAAGACAAACGCTACACTTAATAATGAATCATTAGTAAAGTGATAGCGTTTGGAGTTTTTAGTCTATAATTTACCGAAAAATGCACCTAAAAGCGCGTTTTTTTGATTATAAGTAAAATCTATAGTGTGTGTTTAAAATAATATTAACTAGATTGTTAGGTAATTTTATTTAAACTAAAGATTTGATATAATTTGAAATGGATGAAATTTTGTTGTTTTTGAGATAATTCACGAATGAACTTCCAATAATGGCACCTTTTTGATGCTCAGTTGCTTGATGAAATGTATCGGAATTGGAGATGCCAAAACCGACAATTTGAGGGTTATCCAACCCCATTTTGGCAATTCTTTCAAAGTAGTTTTTTTGTATTTCTCCGAAGGAATTTTGACTTCCTGTCGTACTCGAACTACTCACCATGTAGATAAAACTATCTGAAATCACATCAATTTTTTGGATGCGTTCTGTCGAAGTTTGGGGTGTAATTAGGAAGATATTCTTCAAATTATACTGCTCAAAAATCGGCTTCAATTCTTGCTCAAAAACGTCCATTGGAAGGTCTGGAATGATCAATCCGTCAATGCCAATTTCAGCACATTTTCGACAAAATTCCTCTACTCCAAACTGTAAAATCGGGTTAAAATAACCCATGATTAGGAGTGGAATTTGGACTGTTTTTCGGATATTTTTTAGCTGTTCGAAGAGCAGTTTTGTGGTCATTCCGTTCTCCAAAGCAAGGGTAGAACTTTCTTGAATTGTGGGTCCATCTGCTAACGGATCACTGAATGGTAAGCCAATTTCTATCATGTCGACACCGCTTTTTTCGAGCTCTTCAATGATGGAAATGGTGTCATTTAAACGCGGAAATCCAGCGGTAAAATAGATGGAAAGTATCTTTTTATTTTCTAATAATTTGGTGTTTATCCTGTTCATTTTTTAGTGTTTTTCATTATGCCTTTCGTCAAATTTTATTCGAATATTGCAATTTATTCGGACTGTTTTTAGTCAATTTAAAAGCCAAAATAGTTAATATATGTATTCAAATCTTTGTCTCCACGACCCGATAAATTGATGATAATTATGTCACTTTTTTTGAATTTTTTCTGATCCAAAACGGCTAATGCATGTGACGTTTCGATGGCTGGAATGATGCCTTCTGTCTTGCATAAATTGAGTCCAGCAGTCATAGCTTCGTCATCAGTTACAGCGAAAAATTCGGCTCTTTTCGACTCAAAAAGATGCGCATGTAAAGGTCCAACTCCTGGATAATCCAACCCTGCAGAGATGGAATATGGTTCTGTAATTTGCCCGTCTTCGGACTGCATTAACAAGGTTTTACTACCATGAATAATGCCAATTTTGCCTAATACAGAAGTAGCTGCACTTTCACCAGAATCTATACCTTTTCCAGCAGCTTCCACTGCAATTAGATTTACATCTTCCTCTAAGAAATGGTAAAAAGCACCTGCTGCATTGCTTCCGCCACCCACACAAGCGATGACATAATCGGGGTTTTTACGACCTTCTTTTTCCTGTAATTGCTGTTTCATTTCGGCAGAAATTACGCTTTGAAAACGTGCTACCATATCTGGATAGGGATGAGGTCCCACCACCGAACCAATAATATAATAGGTATCGACAGGGTTGTTAATCCAATCGCGAATAGCCTCATTTGTAGCGTCTTTTAAAGTTTTTGAACCTGAAGTGGTGGGACGGACTTCTGCTCCTAACATTTTCATTCTTGCGACATTCGGTGCTTGACGTTGAATGTCGATTTCGCCCATATACACAATGCATTGCAAACCCATTAAAGCACAGACGGTTGCGGTAGCAACACCGTGTTGACCGGCACCGGTTTCGGCAATGATTCGGGTTTTGCCCAAACGTTTGGCTAATAAAATTTGTCCAATCGTATTGTTGATTTTGTGTGCTCCGGTGTGACACAAATCTTCCCTTTTAAGATAGATTTTAGTGTTGTATTTTGAAGATAATCGTTCTGCAAAATAGAGCGGTGTAGGGCGGCCAACATAGTCTTTTAATAGCTGTTGGAATTCTAATTGGAACTCTGGGTCATTGATGTAATTGAGGTAGTTTTGACGCAATTCTTCTACATTTGGATAAAGCATTTCAGGAATGAATGCCCCTCCAAACTCGCCATAAAAACCGTTTTCGTTAACGTGATAATTCATTTTGTAATTGTATTAGTTGTTGTGTGTTTTTTAATCCAGGTTTGATTTCAAATTGGCTGTTGACATCAATCGCATAAACAGGTAATTTCAGTTTTTGTATTTTTTCAATGTCTCCTAAACCTATTCCTCCACTAAGGAAAAAGGGTTTTTTTGAATGATAATTTTTCAAAATTTCCCAATTGAAAACCGTTCCGTTGCCACCTGGTTTTTCTCCTTTGGTGTCAAACAAAAAGTAATCGCAAACACTTTCATAAGGATAAATGGTTCTAAAATCGAATTCATCGTCCACAGAAAAAACTTTAATGATATCGGTATTGATGTACTTTAATAAATCACAAAACTCAGGTGATTCGTTGCCGTGTAATTGCACCAATTGCAAGTCGTATCGTTTGATTTTTTTTAGGATTTCTTCCAAAGTTGCATTGACAAAAACACCTACTTTTTGAATGGATTTGTCAATTTTAGGTAGTATATCATCAAAATAACGTTCCGATTTTTCATAGAAGATAAATCCTAAATAATCCGGTTGTAATTGGGCTATTTCTTCAATGTTTTCGGAATATTTCATCCCACAGATTTTGAGTTTCATTGTTTTAAGGCTTTAGGCATTAGGCTGTAAGCTTTATGCACGTTTAAATATTAATACACATTTTGCTTATTGCCTGTAGCTTAAAGCATTAATAAATTCTTTGGCTGCTTTCCCAGCATTTTTGGTTTTCATAAAGTTTTCCCCAATTAAAAACCCTTGATAACCAAAAGGTTGCAATTCCTTAATGGCTTCCGTTGAGCTAATTCCGCTTTCGGAGACTTTTACAAATTCGTCTGGGATGTGTTTCGCTAATTCTTTGCTATAATCCAAACTCACTTCGAAAGTTTTTAAATTGCGGTTGTTCACGCCAATCATGTCCAGGCTTGGCATAATTGATTTTTCCAGTTCTTCTCTGTTATGTACTTCCAGGAGTACTTCCAATCCTAATGAATTTGCAAACTCTGAAAGTTGCTTGATTTCCTCCCGAGTCAAAACCGCAGCAATCAACAAAATAACGTCGGCTCCGTGCGCTTTGGCTTCTAAAATTTGGTACTCATCAATAATGAATTCCTTTCTCAATATTGGAATTGTTGTACTGGCTTTTGCCAAAAGCAAATCGTCTAATGAACCGCCAAAATACTTTCCATCAGTCAATACCGAAATTCCTGAAACTCCTGCATTTTGGTAGCCAACCACTACTTCTTCCACAGAAAATGAATTGTTGATTACCGATTTAGATGGAGAACGACGTTTGTGTTCTGCAATGATTCCAGATGGACTGTTTCGTAACAGTTTCGATAAGGAAATGGTTCTGCTTCCAAAAAGGACTGCGCTTTCCAGTTGCGAAGCGGAAACAATTTCTTTTTTGAGTGCTACTTCACGCTTTTTATCGACGATAATTTGATCTAGAATGTTCATAGTTAGAGGCTTAATTGTTGTATTTTTTTTAATTTTTCCAGCGCTTTTCCGTTTAATAAGCTTTCTTTGGCTAAAGTAAACCCGTCAATAGGAGAGCATTTATTTACCGTGGCAATCGCCATTCCTGCATTGGCACAAACCACATTGTTTTGCGCTTCGGTACCTTTTCCTGAAAGGATATTCATGAAAATTGCCGCCGATTCTTCAATCGTAGTTCCGCCTTGAATGTCAATTTGTTGCAATTGATTGACACCGAAATCTTCCGGTTTAAGCATTCCTTCCATAGTATTGGAAATCGTTTTGGTATTTCCTGTCAATGAAATTTCGTCATACCCGTCTAAACTGTGTAAAATGGTGAAATTCGCATCGGTATTTTGGTACAAATAGGCATACATTCGAGCCAATTCCAAACTGAAAACACCCACTAACTGGTTTTTTGGAAAGGAAGGATTTACCATTGGTCCCAGCATATTAAAGAAGGTTTTAACGGCCAATTCTTTTCGAATGGGAGCCACATTCTTCATCGCAGGATGGAAAAGTGGCGCATGTAACACACAAATGCCAGCTTGATCAATGCATTTTTCTAAGAAATTCTTGTCATTACTGAATTTGACACCTAAATTTTCCATCACATTACTCGAGCCCGAAATAGAAGAAACGCCGTAGTTACCATGCTTCGCGACCTTAATTCCAGTGCCTGCTGTTACAAAAGATGCCAGTGTTGAGATGTTAAAAGTGTCTTTTCCGTCGCCACCAGTTCCGCATAAATCGATGGCATTGTATGCTGATAAATCGATGGCAACGCAAAGTTCTAATAAAGCTTCACGGAATCCTGAAAGTTCGTCAATGGTAATGCTCCGCATCATAAAAACGGTTAGGAAACTGGCAATCTGACTAGGATTATAAAGTCCGTTGGATATGTTTACCAGAACATTTTTAGCTTCCTCTTTCGATAAAGTTTCGTGTTGGATGAGTCTGTTTAATATTGTTTTCATTTCACTAAGTGTTTATTTATTATTTACTTCGTCAGTTCGCTGGCGCTCGTGTGTGTTCAATGCTGTCGCCTTGCAGGCTCGAGTCATCTTACTAAGTTTTATTTTTTTAATGTGTTCAAATTAGGTATGAGTTGTGCAGTGCTTTAAGTTTTTTTTACTTAAAACGAGTATTATTTTCGATATAAATGGATGTTAATTAGCTGTTTAGCCAATTTTTAAGAATTTGCTTTCCATTGGGAGTTAAAATGCTTTCCGGATGGTATTGCACGCCACGGACATTGAACGTTTTGTGTCGGAGTGACATGATCTGACCGTTTTCATCAACAGAAGTAATTTCTAAAACTTCAGGAAAATCGTTTGTGCTTACAACCCAAGAGTGGTAGCGACCCACTTCTATTTGTTTGTTTAAACCGTCAAAGAGTTTTTCATCATCCACTAGAATATTAACTTCGGTTGCTACACCATGATAGACTTTTTCGAGATTGATGAGACTTCCTCCAAATACTTCTCCAATTGCCTGCTGGCCAAGACAAACACCGAGAATGCTTTTTGTTGCTGCGTACGTTTTGATGACTTCCTTTAATAAACCGGCTTCATCAGGAATTCCGGGACCAGGTGAAAGCAGGATTTTATCAAAATGTTTGATGTCATCAATATCAAATTCATCGTTACGATAAACCGTAACTTCGCAGTTTAAATCTTCGAGATAATGCACTAGGTTATAAGTGAAACTATCGTAATTGTCTATGACTAGTATCTTTTTCATGTTTTTCATTTTAAAATTTAAGATCAATGGCAATGGTCAATATCAATTGCAATATCAATTGGATCAATGTTGATGATCAATGTTAATTTTTCTTTCTTGATATTGAAATTGTTCATTGCAATTGTTATTTAAATGGTTTCAGCTAAATCTAATGCTTTATTAAGGGCTCCTAATTTATTATATACTTCCTGCATTTCGCTTTCTTCGTCAGAATTTGCTACGATTCCGGCTCCAGCCTGATAATGCAATTGGTGGTTTTTACTCAAAAAAGTCCGAATCATGATTGCGTGATTAAAGTTACCATCAAAATCCATAAAACCAATTGCACCGCCGTAAAAAGTTCTGTTTGTATTTTCAATTTTTTCAATAAGATGTAATGCTTTGTGTTTAGGAGCTCCGGAAAGTGTACCTGCTGGGAAAGTATCCGCCACCGTTTGCATTGTTGTAGCATTTTCATGCAATTGCCCGCTGACTTTTGACACCAAATGAATCACATGAGAGAAAAATTGGACTTCGCGGTATTTTTCAACTTCAACATGGTGTCCGTTTCTGCTTAAATCGTTTCTGGCCAAATCGACAAGCATAATATGTTCGCTGTTTTCTTTTGGATCTTCAGATAATTGTTTGGCTAAAATAGCGTCCTGTTCGTCGTTTCCTGTTCGTTTGAATGTTCCAGCGATGGGATGAATTTCGGCTTTTCGATTGTTGACAATTAATTGCGCTTCAGGTGAAGATCCCATGATTTTGAAATTCCCATAATCGAAAAAGAATAGGTACGGTGAAGGGTTGATGCTTCGTAACGCGCGATACACATTAAATTCATCGCCTTTGAAACTTTGTGTAAACCTTCGGGATAAAACCAATTGGAACACATCGCCACGGAAGCAGTGTTTTTTGGCTAAAGCCACATTTGCTTTAAAATCATCATCGGTTAGATTAGAAATGAAATTTCCTTCTTTGGAAAATGAATAAGACGCGAAGTTTTTGGATTGGATTAATTGTTCTATTTCAGCAATGTTATCTTGATTGTCAATGCTGTGGCAGAAAATATATGCTTCGTTTTTGAAGTGGTTGATGGCAATAATATTTTGATAAATAGCATAATAAGCATCTGGAATCTGTAAATCTGATGATTTTTTTTCGATAGTAACTTTCTCAAAATAACGAACGGCATCGTAAGCGATATATCCAAATAATCCGTTGTTGATGAACTTGAATTTCTCGTTTTCTGATTGAAATTGTGATGCAAACTGCTGAATGTTTTCGATTACAGCTGCACCGTTTTCAATATTGATTTGCTCTGTAGTTTCATCTGGAAATGTTTTTGTGATGATTTCATTTTCAATCTTAATACTCGCGATAGGATTGCAGCAGATGTAAGAGAAACTGTTGTCATTTGCATGGTAATCACTGCTTTCCAGCAAAAGACTGTTAGGGAATTTATCTCGGATTTTTAAATAAATGCTCACCGGCGTAATGGTGTCGGCAAGGATTTGTTTGTAGTGGGTATGTAATTTATATTTGTTCATGTTGTGATTTGTTCAATTTTGAAATAAAAAAAAAGGCTTGTCGTGATTGACAAGCCTTTTATATATGGGTTTTAAATATTCATATAGCAGGTTTTGCTCACGACGTTCGACGTAAGTTACTCCACCACCAATTAGTATTTAAAAATGTGTTCATAGTTTCAATTGTATGATGCAAATGTATATAAATGTTTTTTTAAAATGCAAGTTTTAATTGAAATAAATTTTCAGCTATGATTATGTAATTTTTTAAATTTATTAAAAAATAGATATTAATTATTGTTTTGCGATAATTAATTATTACATTTGTTCTGTTAAACATTAAAATTGGAATAATGAAATTAGTAAGATTCATATCGGCAATATTGTTTTTTTTGGCTCGAATATTAGCGATAGGGTATATAGTAACCACTTTGCATTTGTTGTTTTCGGTTGTTTTTAAACTGCCAACATTCAAGATTCTTGAAAATAACCGGTTTGCAATTTACTATCCTTTTACAGAAAAAAAGTTTTTGTTGGGAAGCGATTATTCCTTCAATTATATAACGGAAATGGTTTTAATCATCGCTTTTTACGGATTGTTTTTTTGGATGTTAGGTAGTGTTTTTCAAACTTTCAGAAAACAGCCATTGTTTACCAAGCAGGGAATCCGGAATTTAAAAAGTTTCTTTGTAATCAATTTGGTTATTTCCCCTTTATTATTTGGGTTTCTGAGCGTTTTTTCTATTGAGGATATGCCATTTTTCCCAATGATCATAGCACATGGGATTATAGGAGTGTTTGCTTATTTTCTAACCGCTATTTTCAATGAAGGAGTAGGTTTACAGAACGAACAGGATTTATACATATAAATTATGCCAATTATAGTCAACATAGATGTGATGCTTGCAAAAAGGAAAATGCAGTCAAAAGAATTGGCAGAAATATTAGATATAACTCCAGCCAATTTATCCATCTTAAAAACGGGAAAAGCCAAAGGTATCCGGTTTGAGTCTCTCGAAGCAATCTGCAAAGCCTTAGATTGTCAACCGGGCGATATTCTGGAATACGTCAGCGAGTAAATTCCATTAAATAGCATTTATGTATCGGCATCATTTTGAAGCCGACAGGCATTGTTTTGCCTTTTTTCAAATAGTAATAATCATCAACACCCGAGGCGTAGCCGAACTGTTTGGAGCGCAGCGGAAAAAATCATCAAAAAATGAACACATTAACAATCAAAAATCTCTGTAAGAGATACGACAACGGAGTGCAGGCGATAGATAACATTTCGCTTGAAATCACCAACGGAATGTTTGGGCTTTTAGGTCCAAACGGCGCCGGAAAATCATCCTTAATGAGAACTATTGCCGGTTTACAGCAACCGGATAGCGGTAGTATCGAATTTAATGGCGTTAATATTCTTGAAAACCCCGATTACATTCGTCAGCATTTAGGCTATTTGCCACAGGAATTTGGCGTTTATCCAAAGATTTCTGCCTATCGTTTACTGGATCATTTGGCTATTTTGAAAGGAATTATCAATAAAAATGACCGCCACGAGCAAATTTTGAGCTTGCTTCAGCAAACCAATTTATTGGAACACAAAAACAAGTCGGTTCATACTTTTTCAGGAGGAATGCGTCAGCGTTTTGGAATCGCGCAGGCACTTTTGGGCAACCCTAAAATTATTATTGTAGATGAGCCCACAGCTGGTTTAGATCCTGAAGAACGCAATCGTTTTAATAATTTATTAAGCGAAATAGGGGAGAATATCATTGTTCTTTTATCAACACATATTGTAGATGATGTGAGGGATTTATGTACCAATATGGCAGTGATTTCCGATGGAAAAATGATTTTACAAACCAAACCGGACCAAGCGATTACTGCTGTCAATGATAAGATTTGGACGAAAACAATCGAAAAATCGGAATTGGAAGTGTACAAACTTAAAACCAATCTGATTTCGTCTCAATTATGCGCAGGTAAAATGAATATCCGAGTGCATTCTGATATGCAGCCAGACGTTGATTTCGTCCAGATCTCACCGGATTTAGGCGATGTTTACTTTACAGTTTTATTCCAAAATCAGCAAAAAAACAACAGCCATGTTTAGAAAGTTATTGCAATTCGAATGGCATTACCACACAAGAAGCTTGTTGTTTTATGCCTCATTTTTGGTTTACCTGTGCTTTGGGTTTTTACTGAGCACCATGGGAAATGTAGGTTTTCCGGGGATTTATAAGAATTCACCTTTTATGATTACGTATTTCATCGGATTATTTTCAATGAATACTGTTTTTTCAACCACATTATTTGTGGCACAATCTTTTTTAAGGGAAAGCGAAACAAAATTCGATTCGATTATTTATACCACTCCTGTTTCAAAATGGAATTATTTAGGGAGTCGGTTTCTGATGGCATTTTTAATCAGTGCTTTTTCCTTTGCCATGTTTGCTTTAGGATTGATGATTGGACATGTAATGCCGTGGTTGCCCAAAGATG
>JASLID010000083.1 GCA_030153045.1 Flavobacterium sp. | reverse complement strand
TCCGTCTGAACTAAAATCTATGGACCAAATGGTTCCATTATGAGCCAAAAACTCTTTGATTAATTTTCCTTCAGGCAATTTCCAAAATCTAATTTTTCCATCATAAGCACAAGTGGCCAAAAGATTTTCATTAGGACTAAAAGTTAGGGAAGTCACACCAATAGGATGCTTCAAATCAAGTATAAGATTTCCGTTTTCTTTGTTCCAAATTTTTGCAGTACTGTCTACACTGCCACTGGCCAGCCAAAGACCATTGGGGCTAAATTTAACAGTCCACACCTCCGAAGTGTGTTTTGTAAGCACCTTTTGTGATTTAAATATATGGCTGTTTACTTGTTCTGATTTGTAGAAGATTTGATGGTAAGTCAAAAAACTGGTTATAGCGAGTAGCATTCCAATGAATAGTACTTTTCTTTTGTTTGTAGTTTTTTTGATGGATGGGTTCATTGATTTGATTTTCTCCGCTACGCTCCAAACAGTTCGGCGTAGCTCTGGTTGATTGATTAGTTTGACGAAAAGTTTTTTGAATGGTTACAAAAACGAACGAATGAGTCCTCAAAACAATAGAACTGCGTTATTAATATTCCACTTGTTTAATCTGAGCGGAGCGAACTGACGAAGTAAACCGCGATTTATTTTTATTTAAGTGGTTCAGCAATTCCAATTAAAATCCCTTCGGGTCCACGAATGTAACAAAGTCTATAAGAGTCTTGGTATCGGACTACTTCTTCGACAAGTTGTGCGCCATGCTTGTAAAGTCTATTGAGCGTATTGTCTATGTCAGCAACGGCAAACATAACGCGCAAATACCCTAAGGCATTTACCGGAGCGTTGCGATGGTCTTCTATTACTTTCGGATTAATAAATCTCGATAACTCCAGTCGGCTGTTTCCGTCTGGTGTAACCATCATGGCAATTTCTACTGATTGATTACCCAATCCCGTTACACGACCTGCCCATTCGCCCTCAATCATAGCTCTTCCTTCTAGCTCTAGGCCAAGTTCTTGGAAAAAAGAAATAGTTTCGTCAAGCGATTCTACTACAATTCCAACATTGTCCATTCGAAGCAAATTATGTTTTGACATAGTCTAAAATTTATGTTTAAACGGATTTTCTTAAGTTGCACATGACGGTTTTCGGCTTAGCGAAGGTGACGATTTTTACCACAAATGTGTCTGCGGAGCGACTGATGAAGTAAACCCTTGTTATAAGCCGTGTTTGTTTCTTTGTGTTTTTAAGATACTCTTGAAATTGTTATTTTTCACAAAGTTCTTTCAGCTTGTCGAGTGCTTTCGGGTAGGTCTCGTTCATATAATCTAAAAAATCTTCTGTGGTGTCTAAGTCAACAGTAATGGTTGTACTCCCATTGTTTTCTTCGAAGGTATAGTTTTCAAATCCGTTGGCCCATTTTTCTACTTCTGGTCCTTCAGTAATTTCCTTGTCAGCTTGTAAAAGCCCGTAATGTTGAATCGAAACAAACTGGTTGGGAATGTTTTCAACTATCTTGGAAACCATACCTCCCTTTTCTCCATTCTCATCTACTCCAATAAATAGCATTTTATTTCCCTTATCCCAATTTCCTTCATAGGTAGATGTTGGGTTAAACAAAGAAGTCCACTGCTCATAAGTTGATTTACTGTTAATGCCAAGCATAAAATCATAAATCTTGGTCACAGGTGCATTGATGCTTACTTTGAATTGTAACTTTTTCATAATTTTAATATTTGTTTAAATTAATCTTTCGAGTTGTATTTTCTGTCTTACTTATTTAAGACTGGTTGGACTCATCACGTCAACGACATTTTTCCAAGATCCGTCTTTTTGCTTTTTCCAGATGGTAACTGCTTTAAACGTCATAATCTGTTCCGTTCCTGTCGAATCTTTCATGGTGATTTTTGAATTTTCTAATAAGTAGCCCATGTCGCCGCTTTCAGATATTTCAGCACTGATGGGTTCCCAGCTAATGTTGAAATTTGGATCTTTCAAAGAGCCTTCAACCATTTCGCGAATGGCTTTCTTCCCTTTTAATTCGGGCTCTCCTGCGGAAATCAATACGGCTTCGTCTGCCCAGTAACTTAGAATTTTATCGACATCTCTTGTAGATGCTGCTGCAGACCAGTCGCGACTTGCCTGCATCAGTTTTTTGCCTTCTTCTTTTGTGTCTGCTTTTTCACGTTGACAGCTAAAGGTAATCAGCATAAAAGTCAAAATGGATAAACGCTTAAAAAATGTAGTTGCTTTCATTTTATCTAGTTTTTATAGTTACAGATTAATATGTGCAATTTAGGTAAGCTTGCTGCCAACGTTCTTAGGGTATATAAATTTAACCAAAAATCAGCAAGAATAAAAGTCCAGTAGAAAATTAGGAGACTTGAGCGATAGCGAACTAACAAAGTAATCCCGTAAAACCGCTATTAGCATCAGTATTCAAATTTTATTTTTGTTACTAATTCTACGCTTAAGACTTTTTTCCAATATCTGATGTAAAGGAGTTAGTAAAGCAGCAACGATTAATAATAAGAGAAACATAAAAATGGGAGAATGGTGCGTAAGATTCCCAATGTAAGGATGCAGAATAAAAATAATAAACTCGAATACAAGCAATAAACAAATAAACCCAACAATTTCTATAAGCTTTGGATTTGAACTGATTTTGAACAATAATATGAGGTAAAGAATTAATGTGATTACAAATATCCCAATTGCCATGACTTGCATGTTGTATCTCCTTTCCTTTTCTAATTTTTTACTTTCATCAATTTTTGCTTGCTCACGTATCGATTCTTCAAATGATAAATTTTCAATTTTTTTAATCTTTTCTTGATTCGCGATAATGTCTTTAACGTCACTACGTTTTTGCAGGAAATAGATAGCACTATCGAGTTGTTTTTTATTTAAATAACAATCTTTGATTATATCCAGTGTTTCGGGTTCAGGCAACAAATTGATTTTTAATGAAGAAGTGTATGAAATCTTAGCGTATTTGAACATGGTGTCATTTTCCTTTTGCTTCTTCGCAATCTTTGCTAAACCTAACGATGAAAGGGCTAGTCCATCAGTGTTTTTTGACAGATTGTGAAGACGGAATGCATTTTTGTAAAATTTTTTGGCAGCCACAAAATCTTTTTCGTTTTCGCTGATTTGCCCCAAGAGATGTAGTGCATTTCCTTGTAACCCTTTTTCCTTTGTTGGACTAATGATGTGATACGCTTTATTTGCAAATATTTTTGCTGAATCTAGGAGCTCAAGTTTTTCATATGTTGAGCTTAAATTATAATTCATCGAAAACAAAATTCGTTTCGGGTTTTCTTGTTCGTCTAATTTTTTTTCATCTATTTTTTTTGCCTTAAGGTAATAGTTAAGTGCTTTGCGATAATCCCCATTCCAAAAATAGATGTTTCCAATAAGGCTTTGGGAATAGGATACTAATAAAGGATCGTTTAGTCGCTCTGCTATTTTTAGGGATTTTAGGTAACACTCAAATGCTTTCGAATTATTATTTGAAATGACATAACATGATCCAATACCATTGAGGCATTCCACTTGTTCGGGAAGCAACTTTTTTTGAACAGCTGTATTGTAAGCTTTGTTTGCGTAATAAAGCGAAGAATCATTGTTTTTTGTATAGAACGATTCTGATAACTCTTGATATTTAGAAATGGTAGCTTTTTCGACATTACGCTGTTGCGAGTAAGCAATCACAAAAAGAAATAAAAACAATATTACGAATCTGTATTTCATCATATATAGTCATTCGTTTCATTAATAGTACTTGCTAACTCACAAATAGCTGTAAGTCAAATGTAAGCTCTAAGATAAGAAATAAATCAATTCATTTATTTTTAGTTTAAATACTCGCTACTCAAAGTCATCCGACTTTGAGCAATAATAAAAAGGCTACAACATTACGTTGCAGCCTTTTGCTCTTTCAGTTTGTTTTTTCCTAAACAACCACGCTGTTAACCGTCGTTGTTACTCTTCTGGATAAAGGTCTTAAATACCATGAACTTAGTGCCAAACCTGCAATGATTAACGGCATCATGATATGAAAAGCAGTGTCATTAACTGCAATGTGTGAAATTGATGCTCCAGTCATAGCAAAAAATACTCCTGCATAGGCCCATTCTTTAACTAATGGCAATTTAGGTGCAAGGATTGCAATAATAGCCATCACTTTCCAAAAGCCAATGATTGAAATAAAATAAGTTGGATAGCCAAGCGGAGCAAATCCATCAACGATTTGTTTTACCTGAAATAGTTGTCCAAAACCACCAAGCATGCAAAAACAAAGTAAGCTTGTGGTGATCCAATATCCGATATTTTTTCTTTTTCCCATTTTGAATTAGTTTTGATTAATTAAAATTTCTTCTAGTCTGTCGTGAGCCATGTTTACACCATAAGCAAAAGGTAATTTGAGTTGTTCTGCTCGGTGTTTTTCCGATTTATAAATAATTTGCATGGTCAGTTTGCTGGTGTTGTCTGTTAGTTTTTCAAACTCTAAAAATTCAAGCTGGACACCAATAGGCATATTCTCCATTTCAAATGTTCGTATGATTTTTTGATTGGGCAGGAAGGTGTGAATCGTTCCATTGGCTTTAAACACTACATTCCCATTGTAGGACGTTTCAAACTGAAAGGTTCCGTGATTTTTACTTTCAAGCTTTACTACTTTTGTACCCATCCATTGTTCTACCAACTCTGGTTCAGCGTAGGCTTTAAAAAGCAGTTCCAAAGGCAAATCAAATTCCCTTGTTATGATTAATTCCTGTTTGCCTTCTTCGGCATTAATTTTTGTTTTTTGTTCCATGATTTATTTGTTTTTATAGTTGGTCATTATAGCTTCTAATTTATTAAATCTATCGTCCCACATTTTGCGGAAAGGTTCTAGGAAATCGGCTATTTCTTTCATTTTTTGAGGGTTAAAATGATAATATATTTCTCGTCCTTGTTGTTCTTGCTTGACAAGTTCACACTCGGTCAGAATTTGTAAATGTTTTGAAACTGTCGGTCTTGCCGTGTCAAAGTTAGATGCAATGGCGCCTGCCGTCATAGATTGCGAGGTAAGCAGTAAAAGAATGGCTCTTCTGGTTGGGTCTGCTATTGCTTGAAATACGTCTCTTCTTAAATTCATTGTGTAGTCATTTGACTTCAAATATAAGTGTAGTTATTTGACTACGCAAATTTTTTTACATTTTTTTTTCAAATGATCCAGTTTCTGGGATATTGTTGTTTTATGTGGAGGGCGATTTTACGCGATATTCCCAGCTGCACAAGGTCTCCCGACTTTAAGCAATAATAAAAAGGCTACAACGTAATGTTATAGCCTTTTGTTTAAATAAGGATAAGGTTTCTATATTTGATACATAAAATCCTCAAAGTCGGGAGACTTTGCGGAGCGGGGAGGGCGGGTTAGCACTCGTTCTTATTTTTAAATGTTTTTAATTTGTCGAAATCAATCCCGGTTATATTTTCTTCTTCAATTACTCTCTTCACTTGATCAGAAACGAAAAAAGTTCCAGTTATTGAATCGCTAAAAGCTTGAAATGGAAACTTATTTATTTCCTTTGTTGCTTCTAATAAAGTAGAATCGCTTTCTTCAAAATCAATTGTTTTCTTAAAATGAAGTATATAGTAAAGCTTTGCGATCTTTGTGTTGTCATCAATAATTTTAACAGGATGAAAATAAATGTGTTCACTTTTATTAAATTCGTCCAATATCGACTTTAACTTTTCAGAAACAAATCTCCAAGGATAGACAGACATTTGTTTATCGGCAAATATTCCGTTGCGAATTTTGAAAATGCAATTGTCAATCATCGAATATGGAAATTCTTCGTTGTCTGACAATAAATATTCATCGTAAGGTTCGGGAAAAGATTCTACTATTCCGAAGACACAGTTTCGCTTAGCATATTCATTGTGGTAAAGAACTTTGTAATAAGACATTATTTTAAGATGTTATCTATTAAGCGATTTAGTTTAGAATGAGTGCCAACTCACAAATAACCGCGAGTCAAACTTAAGTCTAAGATATGAAATAAATCTAATTCTCTGTTTTTAGTTCAAAATACCCCGAATGACTTTATTAACATTTTTGCAGTTTTATCGTTTAAAATTAAATAGGTTTTTTCTTATAAAAATGTTTTATTCGTTTCCACTTTTATTTTAAATTGTAGCTTATTAATTTTAAAATTACTGATGAGTTTGTCATTCCGACGAAGGAGGAATCTCCACAAGATAAATCAATAAATTATGATGTTACAAGAAGGCTTTCATACTTACTATATCTATATATTAACCAATAAAGCAAAAACGGTTCTATATACAGGTGTAACAAATCACTTAAAAACTCGTCTAGATCAACACATTACAAGTGTCAATCCAACCTCTTTTACTAATAAATATAAAACACATTATTTATTATATTTTAAAAAATTTACTTGGATACAAGAAGCGATTGCAAGGGAGAAAGAAATAAAAGGTTGGAATAGAGCCAAGAAAATAGATTTAATTAAAACAATAAATCCAAATCTTGAATTTCTAAATTACCTTTTTGAATCAAATGTTGCAGAGATTCCTCCTTCGTCGGAATGACAAACAGTACGTTTAATTCAGTAGTTATAAAAGTTAATGGTTTTGAAGAAGCCTAAAAGATGTAGTTCTTTCGGGCTTTTTTTATGAAATGACGTGGTTGACCACGTTAAGAACCATTTTTAATATGACAGATGGCGCATTCGCCCTTTCTGATAGTTTGAATTTAAGCGATATTCCCCAGGTCGCCCGGAAAAGGTCTATAAGCGTAATAATGCAAGACTTCTTCGATGGCCGTTTTTAAGGCTTCGTTTATAGGGAGTAAAGTGGTGGCGAGTCGGTTGTCAATTTGCGAGAGTTGCATGTAGTAATCTGTAAAAACAGGTACGTAGAGTCCTTTGCTAATGGCTTCTTCGGTCGTATTGTAGTTTTCTTGTTGTCCTTCTTTGATGATTTTGCAAGTAGCCAATCGCAGTTTGCCATATTTGTCTCTGCTGGCGGCATATCCAAAAAGCCGGCAAATTAACCCACGGTAGCGGTAGTTGCTACAACTTCCCATGTTCCTGTCCAGAACAGTAAGCGGTTGGTATAAATGACAATGGCTATTGGATTTGTTGTTTAGTTCGACTAGCATTTCTTCGGCTTTGCCATTTAAAAATAAATGCAAGGCCCAGGGTAAAAACTCCAATGGCGAAGCATCGATGTCGGGAGTGGAACAACACTTGCCGCAACCACTGCGACAATGCAAATGCGTTTCTGACTGGAACACGGTGATTTCGTTTTCAAGACGGTCAAATAACGCTTCAACCAACCGAACCTTATGTTCTATAGCCATTTTTTTTGGTAAGGTAGGCTATTAAAATCCGTTAGAGGGATAATGTGGTTTTACTTGCGGATTATATTTTCAACATCTTTTTTTGCTAATAAATTTTGACAACTCTTCTGTTGAAATATTTAAGGATTCTGCTGATTGAATAATTATTTTCAACATTTCCCTCAGTTCTGCCTCTCCAATATCATTATTATCATATAATAGATTCGAAATGCCTAAAATTTTAGCAACTGAATCTCTAACTCGGTGAGAGATGGTAAACATCATGCTTTCTAAGTCTTCATTTACTTCAACAATTCGCTTTTCTTTTTTAATTTCTCCTATCTCAAGATTTTTATTGGCAATTTTTAAGGCATGGCAACATTTCTCCAATTCTTTGTGGTTAACGATTAGTTCTTGCTGAGCAATTCTCAAATCCTTTAATATCTCTTGTTCCATGATTATTTTTGTTAAATAAAGGTATACTTTAAAATTGCCATTCCATGTAAATATTGTAGATTCTTCAAATCGTCTGGATTGTAGTTTGTGTTTTTTGTGGACACGGGTTGCAAATTCGCGCTATCGGGTTAGCAGTTCGTTGCTGTGAAAACGATTAATTCCAATTATCTATTTTAATATCATAAGGCGAAGGTTTTCCTTCTCCATTTTCGATAAGTTGTTTCAAGCTAAGCATAAAAACTGCCCATTTCATACTACAATGCGCTTTGAATTCTACTTCTTCAGACCAATTGAGATGACTAAATAACACAATTGTATAGTTTTCATCTTGCTGTAAATTAAATATAACTTCTGTTCCGATCCATTCTGGAGGACCTTCTAAAAATTTCCAATGAATTTTTTTATCAGGCTCTAAATCTATTATTTCAAATTGCATACTGCCAATTTCATTTCCTTCTAAAGTATGAAATCGTGTCACAACTGCTTTTCCAATTTCAGATTTTCCACTAGTATCTTTTGTCCACCAATCTGAGATTCCTTGTATCGTAGCTAATGCTTCATAGACTTTTTGAATTTCAGCTTTTATTCCGATTCGATGAATTATATTAACCATATTTATAATTTTAGTTGTTTTGCAATGACTGTTAACTCACAAATAGCTGCAAGTCAAACGTAAGCTCTAAGATATGAAATAAATCGATTCATTGATTTATAGGCCTAATACACGAATGACCTTTATATTTTGCTGACATGTCTATTTAATAAATTTATGGTTGTATTTTATGTTCTTTATGAGCATGTTTTATATATAATTACTCAAGTAATAAAATTGCCCTATTAGTTAGTTCGGTTTTATACTTCAATAAATCATCTATGTGTTCTAAAATATACTCATTTGTATCTATGCTTAGCTTCATGCTTTTGTCATTAAATGCCAGTTTACAGATGACTTTTTTTGTTGAATCATCGACGCTTATGTTAAAGAAGCTTTTGAAATCTCTATAAGCAATACGTTCTTTCGTAATTTTCTTGTTTTGTATAAGGATAGTTCTGATGGTATGGTATGCCTGAATTTCAAGTTCGGTTGTAATAACACCTTGTGAATTTGAACTAGCTTCAAATAATACCATTTTGTCATACATGCATTTTAAAAATGAGGAATTAATCATGTTAATCATTTTGCCTTGTGTTTCCTCATTGAACTTGGAAGTAAAAGTCATATTCTTATGAATAATTTTCAACAGCTCTTTTGAGGGTGCGTTCATTTCTTTAAAGAAGGCGTTTTCAAAACTTTCATTAAATACTGTTTCCTGAGCTGATTTGACTATTTCAATTATTTTGATGTATCTTTTGTCAAATTTGATCAGTGTTTCTAAATCCTTTTCAGAATAATTTATAAGACTAAAAGTAAAGAAAGGTTTACTGTCGATAATGTTAGGTTCAATAATATCCGAATAGAATCGGTATTCAATTCCATTAGTAAGGACGGCAATTTTTGAATTTTTAGTGTTGGAAAAATAACCATTCAACTGACCAGCTTCTCTATCAGTTAGTTTGCTATTGTATTTTTTGGCTTCTACCAAAATCGTATCTTTTTTGTTCAATAGAATAGCATAATCTATTTTTTGGCTGACCCTATCTCCAAAATCAGCGTTGTATTCCGGGATTAAATTATTGGATTCGTAGTTTAACATAAAAAAGAAAGGTTCAATTAAAAACTTTCTTGTTTGTGCTTCGTTTGTACAAAGTTCAATGGCATCGTTCAATTTGAAATTGTCAAGTAATTTCTTTAATTGATTTATGGCTTGTTTAGGTATTATTGTATTCATAAGTTGGTCGGTTTTTGTGGTTATAGGTTGTAAATTAGTAGTCAGGTTTGCTTTCTTTGTGGGCACGGATTGTAAATCCGCGCTATCGGGATTTTAGCACTAAATTACCTATTTCGCCAAATCGTTGTTTTGTCTAGTTATTTATATAGTTTCTTTTTTATTTCTTCAACCCATTCTAATTTCATTCGTTCTTTAAAAAAAGGTTTTTCTGCTAATTCAACGTATTTTTTTGCGAATAGAATTTTATTGAACCCTTCGTTATCATCAAAAAATTCTTTTATTGTTTCTTTCTCTTTTTTTGTTAAATCAAAAAAATCACCCGAATATTTCTCATCCAATTCTAGTTTCTTATTTAAAAATAAATCAGAAATAGAATCATATTTTTCAATAAATTCTTGAAGTGTATGGTAAAATATAATAGTGTCTAAACAATCTTCAATTTCTGTCGGTGGATTCATTAATACGTTATTCACATCAACTAAAATAGATTCATCTTTACGTAGAACTAGTCTTTCAAATAATAGATTTTTATCTTTTGTATATTCTGAAACATCAATTCTTTCTTTATCAGTGTCGATTAAACAATACACTTTACCAATGATTTTGTAGTCTGGATCTTTTATTGGAGTAGTTAAATAACTATATATTTTTTTTACTTCTTTAAATCCTCCTACGGGCAAAATTCTGAGATTTTTTTCGTTTATCTCATTTTGAAAATAGAAATCAAAATATATTTTCTCAGATTGTCCTTCACAAATTATCCAATAATAAGGATTGTCTTGCATAATTGAAATGATAATTGATTGAACCAAATCATTATAACTTTTAATATTGTAGTCAATAGGTAGTGGACCTTTATGTAGCTTCCTTGAATGCAATATGTTTTCCCTGTAATTATATAAGTTTAAGAACTTAAAACTGACTTCATTCTTATTGTTTTTTGTAATTGCAGTCGCACTTCCATTAGTTATAATTGGTAGGAAACCATACCAATGAGTTGAAACTAAAATTTGGTGATTATCTTTGCTTATTCTTAGAAGCTTATCAAACTGTTCATAACAATTAGATATATGTAAAGAAGCTTCAGGTTCATCTATAGCTAAAATAATGTTGCTTTCACGGTCATTATTTTTTCTTAAAAATGAGTAGGCTACATCAATTAAAGCTTTTCTTTTTTCTCCTGAACTTAGTTCAGTTACTGGAATTGATTTAGAACTTTCAACTTTTTTATTTAAAACCTTTATAGAAAAATAGGCTTCTATAATTTTTGAAACTAAATCAGGCATTGTTAAGTTATTTTTAAAATGCCCTTTGTAATGATAAATTTCTAAAACCTCTTCTATTTCTTTAACAAATTTATCTAAATCTTTATTTATTTGATTAATTGTTTTAGTAGTAATAGCTTTTTCAATTTCACGTTGAATGTTTTTGTCCATTAACTTCTGCATATCTTGCGTTTCTAACTTCGTGTAAGTTTGAACATCTGTTTCTACAGGAATATAAATGTATGAATAATGTGAGTTGATATATTCATAAAATCCTTTAAAGAATTTTTGCAATTCAACATCTTCATATGTTTCGTGTGGTTTGTCATTTATAAAAGTTAATTGATTATGAAATGAACCAAAATAAATACCCGGGTCGTTATATTTTTTACCAACAAAAAGCAAAAAATACTCTTCTGAATCATATATACTTGAAAGTTCATCACGATGCTTATAAAAATCATCATAGAATTTACCTTTTCCTTTGATTGTCGTTTTCCAAAGAAAGTCAGATAATGATTTTGCATTTTGATATTGTTCAGAATCTGCTTTTATTTCTTTTCTCAGTTTATCTTTTTGGATTAGAAAAACAGGAACAATGAATGGAAAATTATCTCCACTTATACCATCAGACTTAGCTTCATTGTTAATTGGCCAATCTGTAGCTCCTTTTTTATTAAAGGAAAAGTCTAGTGCTTCCAAAATTGAACTTTTTCCACATCCATTTTCTCCAATAATACTTGAAAAACCAACCCCCTCAGATAATGGCAAATAATTAATTCCTTTATATATTTTAAAGTGTCTTAGAAAAATACTTACTATCATTTATTTTTTTTGTTGTTTATATTCTACGATTCTAGGTATAACTCACAAATATATATGAGTTAAACACAAGTCTGTAAGATATAACTATAAACTAACGCCAAACAATCACCTATATTAGTGATATTTCATCTCACTAATTTTAGTTAGAGAAAAGGAGGTCATGCAAAGCAATAATCCCTAAAAATAAAAAAAGGAAGTAGTTATAAACTACTTCCTTTTTTAGGCTCTGTTTTTTTAGGGTAACGAATCAGCTGTAAAATCCCCTTATGCTTTGTTTTTTTAAGGGAAACTTTCAGCTGTAGAAAACCCTTGTC
>JASLID010000058.1 GCA_030153045.1 Flavobacterium sp. | reverse complement strand
GGCAGACGTACGGGCTGAAGCAATCACTATGCAGCGCAGCGCCGAGGCCGGGCACTGGCTCGGACCGCTGCACGGGCTGCCGATTACGGTCAAAGACATTATCTTTACGAGCCTGGAAATAATTCACGCGAAAACAGTACCCGAGAATTTTTAAAAAACCGCTGGAAAGATAAATATGGATATTAGCCCTTCGGCAAGCTCAGGATGACAATACTCGGAATATTCGTTAAAACTTAATATCTACTTTTTGTGAAGTTACTTTGTCATTTTCAATAGATTCAAAATACCAAGAACCTCCTTTGTAGACTACCACTCCACTTTTACCATTTTGATTGCACAGGAAAACATCTGGCTTTGAAGTTTTATATAACACCAATTCTTTTTGAGTTATAGAATTGATAACTTTTATAGATACTTCATTTTTTTCTGATTTTATAGTCCCCACAGAAACATCAACGATATCTTTTCCTTTTAATTTTTCTTGCGCTTCTTCATCAAAATAGGTTTTACCTGAATATTTGTACTTAGCTTTTTCAAAAGATTTTAAAGACAATTGTAATGCTTCATTGTATGCTTTTGCATAGTCTTTTTCGCGAGTTTCACCGAAATCAGTAGCAAAAAGCACCACATCATTACAATCCTTAAATTCTACTTTAATTGCTGTTTTAAACATTGAACTGTCTTCGATAACATTCACAAAAATCTTATTACAATTATAGTCCATGAAACCTTCTGGTAATGTTTCATTAGAAACATAAGCTTCAAATCCCTTTTGCTTTAAAAATGCTTTTATTGTCGAATTGATTCGATATTTATTATCTTCTTTTTGAAAACTAAATTTTGAAGGAACAATGGCCATATTATAGTCGTTTAAACTAGATTGAGCCATTCCTAAAGCAGAAATAAACAGTATTGAAAGGATTAGTACTTTTCTCATTTTTAAAATATTTTTTTTAGTTCGACTAAATTAGTGATTTGTTTGATATGTTTTTCAACTTCTGTTTCGTTAGAATTAAAAAAGATCGCTTCAATGCCAAAATTTATTGCACCTCCAACATCAGCATCTAAACAATCCCCTATCATAACGCTCTCTTTTTTCAAGGCTTCAGCTTTAGACAAAGCGTGATCAAATATACCTGAATGTGGTTTTTTTACTCCCGCCATTTCAGAATTAGTAACGGTATCAAAGTAATGATAGATTCCAGAATTATTTAGTTTTTTGAACTGAACTTCAGCAAAACCGTTGGTGATAATATGCAATTTATATTTTCCATGAAGATACTCGAGTGTTTCTACACAGCCTTCAAACAAATGATTGCTATTGGGCAAATGTTCGATGTAATCATCAGAAATTTTATCTATTAAATCATCAGAAACTTCAACATCTAACGCTTCGAATGATTGCTTTAATCGTTTGTAACGTAATTCATGATGTGTGATTACATTGTTTTGGTACAATTTCCAACACGCTTGATTAATGGGTGCGTATACTTCTACAAATTTTGAAACATTTAATTCAGGAAGCATTTCGTTAAAAATAACTCCAAAGGCCTTTTCAGAATTTTTATCGAAATCCCAAAGGGTATGATCTAAATCGAAGAAAATGTGTTTTATGTTTTGGTACATTTAATTTCCTTTTACAATTATGGCGTCTTCAATATTGTACATCCAATTGTCGACATCGGTCTCGTTCACTTTTAAAATACCTGAAAGTGTTACATATTGGTCTGTTCGCAATTTCATTTTACCAGCTTTAAATTTAATTCCCATAATGGTTTCCGGCCCTGCTTTTCCACAGAAAAAACAAGAGGCAAATACATTTTTACTGACTGCATAATTAACGTTATCGATAGGAACTATAAAGCCCGAAATAAAAACTTTTTTGTTGTTGTGTATTTTAACTTCGGGGCTGATTAAAGGAAAATCGACCATTCCGTATTCTTTATGCTGCTTTTTAATGAATTTGATTTGACCTAGTTTTTTCCAAGTTAAAGTGTCATTTGCGTTTTTCTGTGTGTTTTCAAATCCTTGAGGTGTAAACTCCGATTTTTGAAAACCTAATAAGGCAAAAATGACAATGACTATACTGTATTTTAATTTATCCATTTGCTAATGTTTTTGAAATATTTAATCTATATGCTTTAATTGCCGGAATTAGTGCCGCAATTATTCCGACCAATAGGGTTACTAGAAACAAAACACTTTCCTTCTCCCAGATTATTTCGGCAGGATTAAAAGCCATTTTAAAATCTTCTTCTGAAGAACTTGACAGTACTTTTAAGGCTATTCTCCCAATAATCGTTCCAAAAAAGAAACCAACTACACATAAAAACAAGCTTTCGATAATGACTAGATTTAAAATTTGTAGTCTTGAAGCTCCATTTAATCGTAGTAATGCAAACTCGTATTTTCGTTCTTTTAATCGGTTGAATAATGCAATAAAAATACTTATTCCAGAAATCAGCATGATGCCGTATGCCAAATATTCGAGCGTTTTTAACCCAATCCCGAATAAAGTGAACAATCGATTAATTTCGATGGCAGGTGAAACCGCTTGCATTTTAGTATTTTGCCCTATAATTCGTGGCCAAGTCATAATAGCCATTTTATTTCTAAATTTTAATAATACCGAAGTAATTTCTTTCGATACCTCGTGATGATCTCCGTGCATTGCCCATACACTTTCGATGTTACTCAAAACCAAATTATCGATAACTTTTCCTGTTTTGGATAAAATTCCAACAACTTTGTATTGAAACTCTTCATGTTGCTCTCCTTCTCGCGCTTCTCCATGAGTCCCATTAAATTTATCGTTTACTTTTAAATTCAGTTTTTGAGCAATTGTATTACCAACTACAACTTCGAAGTTTTGATTAAAAACTGCTCCTTTTTCAATTGTAGAGCCCAATTTATCGATATACGCTGGTGTCGTTCCAACAATTTTATAACCCAAATAATTATCGCCAAAAGCCAATGGAATGGCTGATTTTACAAAAGGATGTCTCATCCAAACTTGAGCGGAATCATAGTTGATATTTCCCGTTGGCGCATCAACCTGATACACTGATGACAAAACCAATTGCAACGGACTCCCTTGGGCGCCTAAAACCAAATCGATATTATCAGCATTACTAGAAAATTGTTCTTCAAACTGTTTTTGCAATAAAATTAACAACGTGATAATGGCTACACTCGATGCCAATAACAATACGCTCAAAGCTGTATTGAGTGGTTTGAACCAAATATTTCGCCAGGCTAACTTCGCTATCATAGTAATGAAATTTGGTTTGCAAAACGTTCTTTTAATCTGGAATCATGGGTTACAATGACTAAGGCTGTATTAAATTCTTTAGCCAAATTCTCTAACAAATCAGCCACTTTAAAAGCGTTATCATCATCTAAACTAGCTGTTGGTTCATCAGCCAATAGAATTTTAGGACTATTAATTAAAGCTCTGGCAATAGACACTCTTTGTTGCTGCCCTACGCTCAATTGAGAAGGCAATTTGTGCCATTGAGACTCCAAATCTAATTCTTGTAATAGCATTTTGGCTTTTTCAGTTGCTTTTTTACCTGTGGCCAACCAAGAAGATAAGACCACATTTTCTAAAACAGAAAAGGCTTCGACAAAGTGATTTTGTTGTAAAATGATTCCAATATTTTGACCTCTAAACTGATCTAATTGTTTATTTGAAAGCGAATTAATAGCAACTCCATCAAAATTAATTTCGCCAGAAGTGGGACGCAACATTCCACCCAAAAGATGTAGTAAAGTCGTTTTACCAACTCCAGAATTTCCTGTAATTAACAATGTTTTCGATGGATTGCAAGTCAAATCCGGAAACTGAAATTGGGTTCCATTTCCGTATGAAAAAGAAATATTTTTGGTTACAATCATTTTTTAGAGAATACCTTCATCGGCGAAGCTAAAATAATTGATTTCTGTGACAATTATATGGTCTAACACCAAAATATCCAAATGTTTTCCTGCTTCCTGTAGCTTTTTTGTAATTTGCTTATCCGCATCACTTGCCTGCAATTTCCCCGAAGGGTGATTATGCGTCAATATAACACTCGTAGCATGGTGTTCTAAAGCTGTTTTAAAAACCAAACGGGTATCGACGAGTGTTCCTGTAATTCCGCCTTTACTGATTTGTGATTTGTAGATGACTTTGTTAGAATTATTGAGATATAACACCCAAAATTCTTCGTGTGACAACTCTCCTATTATGGGTTGCATGACTTCGAAAACAGCTTTACTGGAAGTGATTTTTGTCAATTCTTGCACTTCTTCATCCCTGCGACGACGGCCTAATTCCAATGCTGCCACAATCGTAATGGCTTTGGCTTCTCCTATCCCTTTGAACTGCATGAGTTGTTGGGCTGACAATTTTCCGAGATGGTTGAGATTATTATTTGTCGAGGCTAAAATACGCTGACATAACTGCACGGCGCTCTCATTACGGGAGCCGGAACCTATGAGTATTGCTAATAATTCGGAATCAGATAAAGTAGATTTCCCTTTAAGAAGGAATTTTTCACGAGGGCGATCGTCTTCGGCCCACTGATTAATTGGCGTATACATAATTTTATTTTGGCGTTTATTAAAACAAATCTAATTCAAAAAAAATGATTCTAAAATATTAAAATCGAAAATTTTACGTTCAATATTTAAATTAGCATTTATGAAATTAATAAGCATTTTGTTTTTTATGATTTTATTAGTGAACTGTAAAAAAGAAAACACTAATAATCTAGCTGACAACATTTTTGAAAAGTCAATCCATCCCATCAAAAAACCGAGTGATTTTTATGAAAAACTATCTAATGCAGCTATTTCTATTATTGACTCTGAAGTGATTTACACTCCAAATTATATTGGAATAAAATACCCAAACGGAGATGTCCCTCCTAAAACCGGAGTTTGCACTGATGTAATAATTCGGGCGTATCGAAAATTAGGTGTTGATTTACAAAAAGAAGTCCACGATGATATGGTGGCTAATTTTAATTTATATCCTAATTTAAAAAAGTGGGGAATGAAATCTACCGACACCAATATTGATCATAGAAGAGTTCCTAACTTAGAAGTTTTTTTCGAAAGAAAAGGTAAAAAAATACCCGTTTCACAAAATCCTTTGGATTATAAAACGGGTGATATTGTAACTTGGATGATAAACGACAAACTACCTCATATTGGAATCGTGACCCATTTAAAAACAGATCCCGATGCTTCGGAAGAAAAACGGCCGTTAATTGTCCACAATGTTGGTGGAGGTCAGGTTTTAGCCGATTGTTTGTTTAGCTATACTATTGTTGGGCATTTTAGGTATGGTGACTAATTATTGAATAAGCTCTTTTACTTCCTCAAAATTCAATCCTCCATAATTCCCAGAACTCATTAACAATAAAGCGGCATTTTCTAAATCCAAGTTGAATAAATAGTTTTTAAAATCGACAGGATTGGTATAAATAATCAAATCTTCACGATTGAATGCTTTGGCAATTTGCTCGTAAGTCACTTCTTCCAATTGTTTGATTTTCACTGCATCAGGCGAATAGAAAACCACCGCTACATCTGCATATTCTAATGCGCCTTCATATTCTTTTAGAAACTCGGCATTCAAACTACTGTAAGTATGCAGTTCTAAACAAGCTACTACTTTTCGGTTTGGATATTGTTCCTTTACTGCTTTGGTAGTCGCAGCTACTTTACTTGGTGAATGCGCAAAGTCTTTGTAGGCTACTTTGGTTTTGCTTTCGGCTATTTTTTCTAGACGTTTTGAGGCACCTTTAAAACTAGCAATGGCTTCATAGAAATCGGCTTCGTCTACACCCATGTTTTGACAAATCCATTTGGCTCCAGCCAGATTATTCAAATTGTGAGCTCCAAAAACCTCAATTGGCATTGGACCTTCAGGTGTTTCTAATAACGTTACACCATTTTCAACCGAATATGCTGGAGTGTGATATGGAATTCTTCGAATTGGATTCGTAGAAGCTTCGGCTACACGTTTTACTTCAGAATCATCTGTATTATAAACTAAAATCCCACCATTGGTAATTCTTTGGATAAAAATTTCAAACTGCTCCACATAATTTTCATACGTTGGAAACACATTGATATGATCCCAGGCAATTCCTGAAATTAAAGCGATGTTGGGTTGATACAAATGAAATTTTGGGCGACGGTCCATAGGTGAAGACAAATACTCATCGCCTTCTAAGACGATAAAGTCATTTTTATCAGTTAAATGCACCATGGTATCAAATCCTTCAAGTTGTGCCCCTACCATATAATCGACTTCAATATTATGATAATGCATGACGTGCAAAATCATAGACGTGATGGTGGTTTTTCCGTGGGAACCACCTATCACAACGCGTGTTTTATTTTTAGATTGTTCATATAAAAATTCAGGATAAGAATAGATTTTCAACCCTAATTCTTGTGCTTTTAATAATTCAGGATTATCTGCTTTGGCATGCATTCCAAGAATGATGGCTTCAATGTCTTGAGTAATTTTTTCGGGAAACCAGCCAAATTCAACTGGCAATAAGCCTTTTTTTTCCAATCGTGATTTTGATGGTTCAAAAATCGCATCGTCGCTACCTGTAACTTGATATCCTTTACCGTGTAATGCTAATGCTAAATTGTGCATGGCGGCTCCGCCAATGGCTATGAAATGTGTTCTCATATAGTAGATTTCAGATTTCAAAAGAAATCAATTCTTAAATTCATTTTTAATTTGTTCAAATATAAATCATAAAGTGGTTTCATGAAAGTTTCTTTTATAATTCCATCAGAATTGGGGCATTTCGAATTAATTTTGAAAAAAAAAAGAATTTCTTCCCAACCTTTTTTCAAATAAAACCCTCTATAGTTATAAAACCAACCTTATGAGACTAATTATATATTTATCTGCCTTATTATTTGCTTTATCCTTAAACGCACAAGATTACAAAAAACTTTGGAGTGAAACAGTCCAAGATGAATTAAGTGGAAAGACCGAATCCGCTTATAAAAAAGTTCAAACCATTTATTCATTTGCTAAAAAAGACAACAATGAGATGCAAATCATTAAATGTTTCTATTATATTTCAAAATTCAGGCAAGTTTTTGAAGAAAAATCACAACAAAATATCATCACTAACTTAAGAGAAGAGATAGCGACGTCACAACCTGTTTCTAAATCAATCTTAAATTACATTTATGGTGCTATTTTAATTGATTATTACAACTACAACGATTATAAAATCAATAAAATAACACTTGTTGAAAATAATACTTCAACTGATTTTCAGACTTGGTCAACCATCGATTTTAAAAAGGAAATCATCAAATCCTTTACCGCTTCTCTTAAAGATGAAGCTGCTTTGAGTAATACTTCTATTGACAAATTTGTTGAAATTTTAGAAATTCCACCGTATGTAAACAGTAAGCAAATTTCTTTATTTGATTTGTTAACTCAAGAAATCACCGAAAAGTATTTCAATTTATTTAACAATTATACTTTTAAAAATGAATTACCTATATCTGACAAAGAAATTGAAGTTTTTTATACTTCTTCGAACACTTTTACCAATTTAAATACCAAAAACTACGATGCTCTTCTAAGTTCATTTATAGAGTTGTTACAAAAAAGAGAAAATAATTTTCTTCTGAATAATCCTAATGACATTGACAATATTCGTTACCAGCGACTAATTACAATTGATCGTTTATTTGCCAAAAGCTTATTACTTGAAACTTCATTATCAGAACTTGAAAACAGTACCAAAAATCAAAACTTAAAATATGAATTAATTTTAAGAAGGGCTAAAAATTTAAATTCAAACAATCAAAAAAAGGAAGCCTTAGTTCTTTTAAATCAAATTATTAGCACCAATCCCAGCGAATACATTACTACTGAAGCATTACGTGAAAAGGAAATCATTTTAGACAAAAGTTTATACATCAGACTTAAAGGCAAAAGTTACGAAAATGAGAACACAAGGGCTTTTATTGAATCTAGAAATATTGATTCAATAAAAGTATCGTATTATAAAATTTCCGCGAAAGAATACCTACACTTGAATCCTTTAAAAAATTCTAGCAAAGATGAAAGCTTAAAGTTTGTGGAGAATAAAAAACCTTTTAAAGAGAGTACCAAATCAATACCAAATCTAAAAAATCATAATCAATACAGTACCGAAATTTTATTAGACAAATTACCCTTAGGTACTTACATTATTGTTTTTGAAGATACCGACAAACTTTCAAATACTGAAATCAATAAAAATTACAGTTTTCATACTGTAACCAACATAGCTTATGTTGAAGATGAAAACGAAAACAATGATTTATTTTATTTATTAAACAGAAAAACTGGAGAACCATTAACTGATGCTTTTATCAAAAATGAAGATAAGACTATAAAAGCAAATGATATCGCCAAAATTGAATATCCTAAGTGGTCAAATAAAAAACAAATCAAAGCACTTAAAAGTTATTTCATACAAAACAAAGATACGCTTGCTATTTCTTATAACCCTTCGGTTAAAATGAATGGTTATTACGATAAAGACGAAGAAGATTTTGAAGCAAAGCCAATGCTTTATTTAGACAGAGCTATTTACAGACCGGGACAGAAAGTTTTTTTTAAAGGAATCATTGTACAGAATAAAAACAATAAAAAAAGTGTAGTCCCTAAACTAACTGTTCACATCATTATTGAAAACGCTTCAAACGAAACGATTAAAGAACTTGATATACAAACCAATGAATTTGGTTCATTTTCAGGTGAATTTGACATCCCTAAAAACGGTTTGACTGGCGAATTTTCTATTGAAATTGACGAACCAGATGATAAACTTTTTAATAAAGACAAAAAATATTATAACAAAAAAGAAGAAGAACATTCTTTTTGGGATTATGTAAATTTTGATAGCAACTATTTTTATTTTAAAGTAGAAGAATACAAACGGCCTACTTTTGAAATTACTTTCGACAAAATCAAAGAAGTATATAGTATTGGTGACACCCTACAATTAAAAGGTTTTGCTAAAACACTTGCAGGAAGTAATCTTACTAATGCAGCCGTTAAATACAGCATTAGCAGAAATTATTACGAAGAAGCATACAATCAAAAAAGTGATACCAATTATATACAAAAAGAAATAACAACTGATGCAAATGGAGAATTTACAATTCCAATCACAACTACTATTGAAGGACTTAAAAATGAAGAAATTAGAGATATCTCTTTCAAAATAGAAATTAGCATTACCGATACAAATGGTGAAACTCGCACTGCGACAAACCAACCAATAGTCAAAAAAGAGACTTTGAAAATAAATCCCCGAATTAATTCGATACTATTTCTTGAAAACGAAAATAAACTAAATGTTGACGTTGCGAACTTGGATGACCATCCAATTCCTTCTAAAGGAAAAGTTGAAATTTTTAAAATAAAGAAGCATGAATATCTAAAAGAAAGACAATTTGGGTTTCCAGACATTCAAAATATTAGTGAGGAAGAATTTAAAAAACTGTTTCCGTATGAACCGTATACTAACGAGAATGGCTCTGGTTCAATTCTTGTAAAAACATTAAATTTTGACACTTCGGTTAGTAATGAAGTGCTGCTTTCAAATCTTGAAAAAGGGAATTACAGAGTGGTTTCTACAATTATTGACACAAAAAACAACAGCATTACAACCGACAATCATTTTGAAGTAAAATCAAAAGAAAATCCTTTAGCACAAAATCAGGTTTTCTCTTATAAACAAATTGATAAGGATTACGAAAAAGAAATCCACTTTGAATTAAACACCACTTTACCTCAATTGTATATCACTACACGTTATTACAACGGAGAAAATTTATTAGAAGAAAAAATTACGGCCTTAATAAATGGAAAAGGAATAGTCTCATTTAAAAAGCTCAAAAATCCTAAATTTGATTATTCTTTTCATTTCTCAACGCATTGGGAAAACGATGGGTATTCGCAAAACGTAACATTAAGCAAAGAAACATTAAGTCGTAAAATCAATTTTGAGGTATTGTCCTTTAGAAACAAAATAGAGCCTGGAAGTAAGGAAAAATGGTCTTTTAAAATTTCTGACAATAAGCTGGAAACAGAAATTTTGGCTTCTATGTATGACAGCTCATTAGATACTTTTGCAAAAGACAAATGGAAAAAACCATCGTTTGACAATTACACTCGTGTTGATTATCCTGGTGTAACCGAATATCACTTTACTGATATCACTTTCAATTCTAGCACCAAAAAAGTATATTATCAAAAAATCACTTTCAAACCTCATTTTCAATCTTTTGGATTTAGTTTCACTGATCCAAAAAGCAATTATAGAAGAAAACAATACGAACAGAATACAGCTCAAACACAAGTAATTCTGCCGGGCACAAAAACCATTACTGGAGTCGTTTCTGATGCCAGTGGTCCTTTACCTGGTGTAAATGTTGTTGTAAAAGGTACTCAAAGAGGTGTTCAAACCGACTTTGAAGGATTATATGCGATTAATGCTCGAGAAGGAGAAGTGCTCGTTTATTCTTTTATGGGCATGAATGATGTCTCAAAAGCAGTGGGTGCTTCAAGCACTATTAACACTATACTTCAAGATAATGCAAAACAATTAAGTGAAGTTGTGATTACAAGTTTAGGCATAAAAAAAGACGACGGAATTATGAATCCTAACATAATTGTAGTGACTTCAAACGATAAGGATTTGAGTTATTTCAGCAAATTCAGAAGACGTATGTTTGAGGAAATCGAAAATGAAAATGGGTTAAAGCTAAAAAAATCTTCTTCAGTTACTTCTTCATACACTGTTGTTGAATCAATTGAAATTAGAGGAACATCAACACTTGAAAAAAGCGAAAATGCTTTGATTATAATTGATGGTGAAATTCAAGAAGCAACTGCTTTAAAAAATATAGCTCAAGAGGACATTACTTCAATTACCATCTTAAAAGACAAAGAAGCAACAAATTTATATGGTGCTAAAGGCGCTAATGGAGTCATTATAATTGTAACAAAAAAAGGATTAAAAGAATTAACCCAAGTTAAAACCCGTACCAATTTTAACGAAACAGCCTTCTTTTACCCTCATCTAACCACTGATAGCAAAGGGAAAATCACTTTTAATTTCACTACTCCGGAGTCCCTTACACGATGGAAACTTCGCCTTTTTGGTCATGACAAAAATGCCGATATGGGCACTTTTGAAACCGAAATTATTTCGCAAAAAGACCTAATGATTATGCCAAACATGCCTCGTTTTTTACGCGAGACGGACACCATCACACTTTCGGCTAAAGTGGTTAATTTGACAAAGGAGACAAAATCAGGTACTGCGATTCTTCAACTTTTTGATGCCATAACTGGGAATCCTGTTGATGCTATTTGTCTTAATGCCTCAAACACGAGAGATTTCAATTGTAAGGCTAAGGACAATGCAACTGTAAGCTGGAAGATTTTTATTCCTGAAGGTGTACAAGGAATTCAATATAAAGTCATTGCAAAATCAGGTGATTTTAGTGATGGAGAAGAAAATTTGCTGCCAGTTTTAAGCAATCGAATTTTGATTACTGAATCTTTGCCTATTTGGGTTAGAGAACATACGAAAAAAGAATTTATTTTTGAAAATTTAAAAAACAATACATCAACAACATTAAAAAATCAGTCTTTCACTTTTGAATACACTTCTAATCCTACTTGGTTAGCGGTACAGTCATTACCGTATTTGATGGAATATGAACACGAATGTGCCGAACAGACATTTGCCCGCTTTTATGCCAACACTATTGCATTGAACATTATAAATAGTCAACCAAAAGTGGCTGAAGTATTTGAAAAATGGAGAAATGAGCCTAGCAAAAAATCGAAACTTGAAATGAATGAAGAACTAAAATCTATCATTTTAAGAGAAACACCTTGGTTTCAAGATGCTGATGAAACTGAAAAAAACAAAAGACTTGCCTATTTGTTTGACATTCAAAAATTAACTGAATCAAACACAAGTGCATTAAACAAACTAAAAGAAAAACAAAGCCCATCAGGAGGATTCTCTTGGTTTGAAGGCGGTTTTGAAAATGCCTATATCACACAGCATATTTTGAGTGGATTTGGACATTTACAAAACATGTTTCCTACGACTAATTTATATACTATAACAGACAAGGGAATTCCTTATATAGACGCTTCTTTTATGAGTAATACAGAGGAGCAAAGAAAAAAGAAACTCTCAATTACTGAAAAAGAGCTTCAATATTTATATTGTCGTAGCTTTTACATAAAATCACATGTTATAAATGAGTCACTGCGAAAAAACATTAATTACCAAATCCAACAAACAAAAACCAAATGGCTAGACTATGGATTAGGACAAAAAGCAATGTTAGCTCTGAGTGCCCATCGCTTAGGAGATAGTATTTATGCCAAACAAATCATTACCCATCTTAAAGAAACAGCTATTAAGAATTCTGAAGATGGCATGTATTGGATTGAAAATAAAAATGGTTGGAGATGGTTTGAATCGCCTATTGAAAATCAGGCTTTATTAATTGAAGCTTTTTCTGAAATTGAAAATGACAAGCAGACTATTAATAACTTAAAAGCATGGTTGATTAAAAACAAACAAAGAGAAAACTGGGGAACTACTAAAGCAACAACCGAAGCTATTTATGTGTTACTAAACAAAGGAAGTGACTGGATTGACGCTAAAAATGATAGTTCTTTTGACATAGGAAACCCACAAATACTAAATCAAAAACTCGCTGATAAAAAAACAGAAGCTGGCTCGGGTTACTTTAAATTACAGTGGAAATCAGACGAAATCAATAATGATTTGGCAACAATTACAATCGAAAACAAATCAGAAGTTCCTAGTTTTGGTGGCGCTTATTGGCAGTATTTCGAAAACATTGAAAATATTAAAACCTCAAAAAATCCATCATTAGAAATTAGCAAAGAAGTTTTCAAAAAAGTAAAAGATGAAAATGGAAGCAAATTAATTTCCTTAAAAAACAACGAAGTAAAAATAGGCGACAAATTAACCATTAGATTGATTTTAAAAATCAACAACGATTTAGAATTTGTTCATCTTAAAGATTTAAGAGCTTCTTGCTTAGAACCTGTTGATGTAATATCAAGATATAAGAATACGGGTGATTTAGGGTATTACATGAGCACGAAAGATACCGCAACTCACTTTTTCTTTGATGAAATCAAACAAGGAACATATGTTTTAGAATATGATGTAATTGTAAACAATTCAGGAAATTTCAATAATGGAATAGCGACGCTACAAAGCATGTATGCTCCAGAATTTACAACCCACTCAAATTCTGAGAAAATTAAAGTAATTGAATAAACAGGCATAAAAAAAAACCGACTTAATTATAGTCGGTTTTTAATTTTTGAGCCTTTTTACTATCTTTTATTTTATTCAAATATAAATCATATAACTTTTCAAAAGTAGTTTTAGAATGACCTATTTCATGTGCTTTTATATAATTATTTTCTGCTTTATCATAACGTTTAAAATAAACATCAATATAACCCTTTGCTAAATAACCATCTACTTTTGAAAGCAGCATGAGTTCATTAGCATATTTTTGAGCTTTAGATTCGCTCCCACCAACAATTCCAGGCAATTCTATATATAAAGTCACTAATGCCCAACGAGATTCGATATGTTTTGCATCGAGTTTAGCTGCTGTTAAGAAAGCATTTTCAATATCATCGAGCATCCCTAAAGCTTTAAATTTATTGCTGTTTTTAGCTTTTAAACCTAAAGCACCTCCATATTTATACCAATAATCAGCATTTTTAGGAAATACTGTTTTGAGTTTATAACCACATTTTACAGCTTCATCCCAATTTTTAGTGTAAATAGAAATTTCTCCAAGCTTATCAATAGCGTCATAATTCTTGGGGTTTTGTTTAATCACTTCTTCAAAAAAAAGCTTCGCCTGGAGGTACTTTTTTTGTTCCAACAGTCTTAATCCTTTTTCAAAATTGGATTGTGAAAAGAGAGCAATAGGACAGAATAAGAATAAAATTAAGTATTGCTTCATCTGTCAAAAATAAGAAAATGAAAGCAATAAAAAAACCGCTTCTTTCGAAGCGGTTTTTAATAATTGGATAACTATTATTTCACCAAAGTCATTTCGTCAACAATGTGTTTAGCTCCTGAGAAGTTCTCAATTACCCATAACACATAACGAATATCAACATTGATAGTTCTTTGTAAATTTTTGTCAAAGATTACGTCACCAGCCATTGCTTCGATGTTTCCGTCGAAAGCCAGACCAATTAATTCTCCTTTTCCGTTTAATACTGGAGAACCTGAGTTACCACCAGTAATATCGTTGTCAGTTAAGAAATTCACGTGTAAAGAACCGTCTTTATCTGCATAACGACCGAAATCTTTGCTTTTGTTCATTTCCAATACACGAGTTGGCAAATCAAATTCTTGATCTCCTTTTTTGTATTTTTTAACTTGACCATCTAAAGTAGTATAGTTGTTTACTTTAGCATCATTACGCTTGTCAGCTGGTAAAGAACGAACTTTTCCATATGTTAAACGTAACGTTGAATTTGCATCTGGATATTGGATAGCTCCAATTTTAGATTCACGTAAACCTTCAACCAATAAACGGAAAGAAGCACCGAAATCGTTTTGTGCTTTAGCAATCGCATCAGATTTTGATGTAAAGTGCGTCAACATATCATTAGAAAGTGTGTACAACGGATCGTTTGCTAACAAAGCTTCGCTAGGCAATGCCAAGAAAGCATTGATTCTTTCTTTTGAAGTAAAAATACTTAAGTCAAAAGCAGCGTTTACATATTTAGTAAAATCGTTGTTGTTTTCTTTTCCGATTTTCTCAACCATTGGTGCAATCGCGTAACCTGCAGATTTTGTAGCATACAACTTCAACTGTGCTGCCATGATATCTTTTTCAGCAGGAATGTGTAATTCTTTGAACATTTCTTCAGCCATTTCAGAAATTGCTGGGGCTAATTGAGCACGTTTCGCAGCATCACCTTTAGCATAAGTATCCAATTGTTTTCCTAAAGTTCTTCCAATAGCTCCAAAAGCTGAAGTTCTGAATAATTGTTGCAAGTAGTTATCGTGACGTGCTTTTTCGTTAGTCAAAGCGTAGAATTTGTTGATTGTTGGAACAACATTTCCGTATTTCGCTTTATTTTCCGCTTTGTTAGCCCACGTATTGAATTTAGCTTCTTGAGCCGCTTTAGATTTTGCAGTGCCAAATTTAGTTAAAGCATCAATCATACCTTGACGGTTTTTCCAGTAATTGGCAACACCAGCATATTTTGAAGCATATACAAGGTTAAGCGCATCGCTTTGATCCATGTATTTTTTCATGTTGTCCATACCTGTTTTAGATCCTTCAACCCAAGCAGGATAAGCATATTTTACGTTTTGCTCAATTCCACCAGCTGGCATCCAACGGTTTGTACGACCTGGATAACCTAGAATCATAGCGAAATCATTTTCTTTTACTCCACTTAAATTAACAGGCAAGTAGTGTTTTGGTTTCAATGGAACATTGTTCGCAGCATAATCTGCTGGATTTCCGTTAGCATCTCCGTAAATACGGAACATAGAGAAATCGGCAGTGTGACGTGGCCATTCCCAGTTGTCAGTGTCTCCACCAAATTTCCCTAAACTTTCAGGAGGTGTACCTACTAAACGAACATCTTTGTAATCTTGGTAAACGAAATAGTAATATTCGTTTCCTTGAAAGAAAGGACGAACAGAAACTGTGTATTTTCCACCTTCGTTATTTTCTTTTTCGATTAAAGCAATTTCTTTGTTGATAGCTGCTTCACGCTCCAATTCAGTCATTGAAGGATTCACTTTTGCTAAAATACGTTTAGAACAATCGTCCATACGAACGAAGAAACGCACAAATAAACTTGATGGTTTGATTTCAGCTTTTCTGTTTTCTGCCCAGAAACCATCTTTTAGAAGATTTTTCTCAGCGGTAGAAAGTTCAGCGATTGCATCATAACCACAGTGGTGATTTGTTAATACTAATCCGTCTTTTGAAATCACTTCGGCAGTACAACCACCATTAAACTGTACGATAGCATCTTTTAAACTATGATTGTTGATGCTGTAAATTTCTTGAGCAGTCAATTGTAATCCTAATTTTTGCATATCTCTGTGATTTAAACGTTCAATGAACATTAAAAACCACATTCCTTCGTCTGCCTTCACACTTGTAGGAACAAGCATAATCGAAACGATTAAGGATAAAATAATTTTTTTCATAATTGATAATTTTTTGTGGTGCGAATATAAATCATTTTTAAAATCCATAAAAAGTTACGCTTCTTAAAATCGTTTTCTTAAGATAATTTTAACTTATTGAAGACTAAACGCTTCAAACAAATGATTGATTTTCTGTTATCCTGTTTAATTTGCTAATTTTGAGTTAATAACAAATTGAAAAGGTTGAAATAAAAAAAATCCCGATGACTCGGGATTTTTTTTATGCTTCTGTATTTAACATTTGCCACAGTTTATCTTTCAATTCAGTCAAACCTTGCTGGGCTACTGATGAAATGAATAAATATGGAATTCCTTTAAAATCTTTGTCTAATTGTTTTTTCATTTCGGCTTGAAGTTCGCTGTCGAGCATATCGCATTTTGAAACGACAATCAAACGATCTTTGTCTAACATTTCAGGATTGTAACGACGTAATTCGTCTAACAAAATGTCGTACTCTTTTTTAATATCGTCGGCATCAGCTGGAACTAGGAACAGTAAGGTTGAATTACGCTCAATATGACGTAAGAAATAATGCCCTAATCCTTTTCCTTCAGCGGCACCTTCTATGATCCCAGGAATATCGGCAATAACAAACGATTGAAAATCTCTGTAGGCTACAATTCCTAGGTTAGGTTTTAGCGTCGTAAACGGATAATCGGCAATTTTTGGTTTTGCTGAAGTTAACACAGATAATAACGTTGATTTTCCTGCATTAGGAAAACCTACTAAACCAACATCGGCTAACACTTTTAACTCTAAAACGATATCTGCTTCTTGAGCTGGCAATCCTGGTTGAGAATATCTTGGTGTTTGATTGGTGGAACTTCTAAAATGCCAGTTTCCTAACCCTCCTTTTCCACCTTCTGCTATAATTCTTTTTTCTCCGTCTTCGGTAATTTCGAAAAGAATTTCGTTGGTTTCTTTATCACGAACTACTGTTCCTAATGGCACTTCGATAAATTTATCTTCACCATCGTGACCTGTACTGCGTGAACTTCCTCCGTCGCCACCATGACCGGCTTTGACGTGACGTGCAAATTTTAGGTGAAATAATGTCCATAATCCTTTGTTCCCTACTAGATATACGTGTCCACCGCGACCACCATCTCCACCATCTGGGCCACCTTTTTCAATAAATTTCTCTCTGTGCAAGTGCGTAGACCCTTTTCCTCCTTTTCCGGAAGAAACATAAATTTTTACGTAGTCTACAAAATTTCCTTCTGTCATTTTTTCTGTATTTTAGAATTTAGAATTCAGATTTTAGAGTGCTAAAACTGTAACTAAAAACTATTCTTTTCAAGTATGCGAATGGTTTTCTATTTAACCCTGATTGAAGTGGTATCCTTGTTATGGTGAGATTGCTTTGCAAGCTCTCAATGACAAGATACAAACGAAAAGCAGGAACATGGACTCCTAAAAAGCCCGAACGATTCGTTACTTATTTAATTTAATTCATTGAGTGAACGGACTAAAATCTTATCGATTATTACGCCATCCATATCTATTACTTCTAGTTCCATTTTATTCCAAATCAATTTCTCACCTACTTTTGGAATATAAGACAACTCAGTCATGATTAATCCGCTAACCGTGGTTACATCATAATCGTTGATTAAATCGTCCATATCGAAATAGGTCAAGAAATCGTGTAATGAATAATGTCCGTCGACCAACCAAGTGCCGTCTTCACGTGCAATTAACTGGAATTCTTCTTCATAAAAATCGGCGGCATCACCTACCAACGCTTCTAGAATGTCATTTAAGGTTATAATTCCTTGAATCATTCCGTGCTCGTCTGTCACTAAGGCGTAATGCACTTTCGATTTTTTGAAAATCTCTAATGCTTTGTATGCCGATGTGTGTTCGATAAAATATACTGGCTCTTTTGTAATGGCTCTTAAATCGAATTGTCCTTTATCTTTTTCGAAACCGGCAAATAAATCTTTTAGCAAAACGATACCTACCACCTCATCTAGATTATCTTCGCAAACTGGGTAAACAGAATGCAGTTCATCTAAAACTTTTGCTTTTAATGATTGTAAATCATCGTCTTCTAGTGAAAGATAGACTAATGATTTTCGGTGTGTCATTAAAGAGTTTACTTTTCTATCTCCAATGTGAAACACACGCTCCACAATATCTTGCTCGATTTCTTGTACTTCTCCACCTTCGGTACCTTCTTTTATGATGGCTTTTATTTCTTCTTCGGTTACTTTACCATCGGCCGTGGGTTTTATTTTTAAAACATTTAAAATAAAATCAGTCGAAGTGGTTAGTAACCAAATAAATGGCGCTGTGATGATTGAAACAATTTTCATTGGCACGGCAACTCCTTTGGCAATGGCTTCGGGATAATTTAGCCCGATACGTTTGGGCAATAATTCACCCAAAACCAAAGAGAAAAAAGTCAATATTACAACAACGATTCCAACGGATAAGCTGGCTGAATATGGCTGTAAAGATTCGAAACCATCTAGAAAAAATTTGACATCGTCTGTCACTTTTTCACCACTATAAATACCCGTTAAAATTCCAATTAAGGTAATCCCTATTTGTACTGTGGATAAAAATTTGTTTGGCGAATTCGCTAAATCTAAAGCTATTTTCGCACTTGAATTCCCTTTTTTAGCTGCTGTTTCAAGTCGGTTTTTTCGAGCAGAAATCAATGCAATTTCTGACATCGAGAAAACACCGTTTAAAAGAATTAAAAAGAAAATTATGAGTATTTCCATGTTTGTTTTTTAAGTTATAACTTGTCTATTACAGCACTTAAACGTTGTGTGATTTCGGCAATAGACCCTATTCCATTTACACCATGGAATTTATTTTGGGCTGCATAATAATCCATTAAAGGAGCGGTTTTTTCGTTGTACTCTTGGTAACGATTTCTGATTTTTTCTTCGTCTTGATCGTCAGGTCTTCCAGAGGTCTTCCCTCTTTCTAATAATCGTTGCACTAAAATTTCGTCATTAGCCTCCAGCGCTATTGTTGCTGTGATTTGTTGCTTTTTAGTTGCCAAGAAATCATCTAATGCTGCTGCTTGCGCTAACGTTCTTGGAAAACCATCGAATAAAAATCCTTTTGAATTTGGGTTTTTATCAACTTCGCTTTCCAACATTTTAATCGTTACTTCATCTGGAACTAAATCGCCTTTATCCATAAAGGTTTTGGCTAAAATTCCTAAATCAGTGTTGTTTTTTATGTTAAATCTAAAAATATCTCCTGTAGAAAGATGTATTAAATTGTATTTCTCTTTTAAAAATTCTGCTTGAGTTCCTTTTCCAGCGCCTGGCTTTCCAAATAAGACAATGTTAATCATTACGGTAATTGTGAATTATAAATAGTTGTGTGTGTGTTTAATCTTTTAATTGGTATACTTCTGGTAAATTTCTTCCCAATCCGTCGTAGTCTAAACCATAACCAACGATGAATTTATTTGGAATTCTAATACCTACATAATCTAATTTGATGTCTTTTTTGTACGCTTCCGGTTTGAAGAACAATGTTGCGATTTTAAAATGCTTTACGTTTTGTTTTTTAAACAAATCTTTTAATTCTTCGATCGTATTCCCCGTATCTACGATATCTTCGATAACAATAACGGTTCTACCAGATAAATCCTGATTAAGACCTATTAATTGTTTTACTTCGTTTGTTGAAGTTGTTCCTTCGTAAGAAGCCATTTTAATAAAGCTTACTTCGCAAGATCCTTTGTAGTGTTTCATAAAATC
>JASLID010000050.1 GCA_030153045.1 Flavobacterium sp. | reverse complement strand
CAATGGAAGAAATTTGGCCTGATTATCCAACAGACGAAGATTATCTTTGGAACGAGGATGAATATTAGCAATAAAACCTACTAAAAAGTCTCTACATGAGACTTTTTTTTTGGTTAATTTTACACACATTATATAAACAAACCTATTATGAGTTTCATAAATAACATATTAAAAGTATTTGTAGGCGACAAATCTCAAAAAGATGTCAAAGCAATTCAACCGCTTATCACCAAAATAAAAGCATTAGAAGGTGCCTTGGGGTCTTTGTCTCACGATGAACTAAGAGCCAAAACAGCCGAATTCAAACAAAGAATCAAAGAGGCTCGTGCCGAAAAAGATGCTAAAATTGAAAGCTTAAAACTAGAAGTAGAAGCTATTGAAGACATCGATGCTCGTGAAGACATTTATGTTCAAATTGATGCTTTAGAAAAAGAAGCTTACGAAATTTCAGAAAAAACATTAGCAGAAATCCTTCCTGAAGCTTTTGCAGTAGTAAAAGAAACTGCAAAACGTTTCAAAGAAAACACACAAGTTACTGTTTCGGCTACGCCAAAAGACAGAGAACTTTCTGCAACAAAATCATACATCAACATTGTGGGTGATACAGCGGTTTGGGCTAACTCTTGGAACGCTGCCGGAAAAGAAATTACTTGGGACATGATTCACTATGACGTTCAGTTAATAGGTGGTATCGTATTGCACCAAGGGAAAATTTCGGAAATGCAAACGGGTGAAGGTAAAACGTTAGTGGCTACATTGCCATTGTACTTAAATGCCTTAACTGGAAACGGAGTGCACCTTGTAACCGTGAATGACTACTTGGCAAAACGTGATAGCGCGTGGAAAGCACCTTTATTCGAATTCCACGGATTGACTGTTGATTGTATCGATTTACACCAACCCAACTCAGATGCACGTCGTAAAGCTTACGAAGCAGATATTACTTACGGAACAAACAACGAATTTGGTTTCGACTACCTTCGTGATAACATGGCACACTCGCCTACTGACTTGGTTCAAAGAAAACACAACTTCGCCATTGTCGATGAGGTCGATTCAGTATTAATTGATGACGCTCGTACACCATTGATTATTTCTGGTCAAGTAACTGATGGAGACCGTCATGAATTCAATGAATTGAAACCAAAAATTGAAAACTTAGTTAATATTCAACGTCAATTGGCTAACGGATTTTTAACAGAAGCAAAACGTTTAATCAAAGAAGGAAACACTAAAGACGGTGGATTCCAATTATTAAGAGCGCACAGAGCCTTACCTAAAAATAAAGCTTTAATTAAATTTTTATCGGAAGAAGGAGTAAAACAATTGCTTCAAAAAACCGAAAATCAATACATGTCTGATAACAATCGTGAGATGCCAAAAGTAGATGAGGCTTTATACTTTGTTATCGAAGAGAAAAACAATCAGGTTGAATTGACAAATAGCGGAATCGAACTCATGTCTAAAGACACTGATGATACTTTCTTCATCTTACCAGACATTGGAACTGAAATTGCACGTATTGAAAAACTAAATCTTTCAAAAGAAGAAGAAGCAGAACAAAAAGAAGTTTTATTCCAAGACTTTAGTGTAAAAAGCGAGCGTATTCATACTTTAACGCAACTTTTAAAAGCATACACTTTATTCGAAAAAGATACCGAGTATGTCATCATGGAGAACAAAGTTCTTATTGTTGATGAGCAAACGGGTCGTATTATGGATGGTCGTCGTTATTCGGACGGATTACACCAAGCAATTGAAGCAAAAGAAAATGTAAAAATTGAAGATGCTACTCAAACCTACGCAACAGTAACATTGCAAAACTATTTCAGAATGTACAGCAAATTAGCGGGTATGACTGGAACAGCAACTACTGAAGCTGGTGAGTTTTGGGAAATTTATAAATTAGACGTAGTGGAAATTCCAACCAACAGAGGAATTTCACGTATTGATAAAGAAGATTTAATTTACCGTTCGGTTCGTGAGAAATTCAACGCTGTTATCGAAGATGTAGTGGAACTTTCTCAAGCAGGAAGACCGGTACTTATCGGAACAACATCGGTTGAGATTTCTGAATTGTTGAGCCGAATGTTGAAAATGAGAAACATCAACCATAACGTATTGAATGCTAAAATGCACAAGCAGGAAGCACAAATCGTTGAGGAAGCTGGTAAACCTGGAGTAGTAACCATTGCAACCAATATGGCAGGTCGTGGTACCGATATTAAACTGACTCCTGAAGTAAAAGCGGCAGGTGGTTTAGCAATCATTGGTACGGAGCGTCACGATTCACGTCGTGTAGACCGTCAGTTGCGTGGTCGTGCTGGTCGTCAGGGAGATCCAGGAAGTTCACAATTTTATGTGTCTTTGGAAGATAACTTGATGCGTTTGTTTGGTTCTGACAGAGTGGCGAAAGTCATGGACAGAATGGGACTAAAAGAAGGTGAAGTGATTCAACACTCGATGATGACAAAATCTATCGAAAGAGCACAGAAAAAAGTAGAAGAAAATAATTTTGGTACTCGTAAGCGTTTGCTAGAATATGATGATGTTATGAACGCACAACGTGAAGTAGTGTACAAACGTCGTCGTCACGCCTTACACGGAGAGCGTTTGAAATTAGATATTGCCAACATGATGTACGACACTTGTGAAGTCATTGTGGAGAAAAATAAATTGACAAACGATTTCAAAAATTTCGAATTCGAATTGATTCGTAGTTTGTCTATCACTTCTCCAGTTTCTGAAGCAGAATTTTCAAAACTGAATGAAATAGAATTAACTGGAAAAGTATACAAAGTAGCTTTACAACATTATAGTGAAAAAACAGAAAGAAACGCATTAGAATCTTTGCCAATCATTAGCAATGTGTATGAAAATCCAAACAACCGTTTTGAGCGTATTATTGTTCCTTTTACAGATGGTATTAAATCACTTAATGTGGTTACCGATTTGAAAAAAGCCTACGAAACTCAAGGAAAACAATTGGTAGCTGACTTTGAAAAAAACATCACGTTAGCGATTGTAGATGAAGCTTGGAAAAAACACTTGCGTAAAATGGACGAGTTGAAACAATCAGTTCAATTAGCCGTTCACGAGCAAAAAGATCCATTACTAATTTACAAATTTGAAGCCTTCAACTTGTTTAAAGCCATGTTGGACAACATCAATAAAGAAGTAATTTCGTTCTTGTTTAAAGGTGATTTACCACAACAAGAAAACAACATCCAAGAAGCAAGAGAAGTTCGTACGAAAGAAAATTATATTGAAAGTAAAGAAGAAGTACTAAACAGTGACGAAATTGCAGAACGCAATCACGAAGCTGGTCAGACGCAACAACGTCATGTCACTGAAACTATCACGCGTGATGCTCCAAAAATTAACCGTAACGACAACGTAACCATCAAACATGTGATGAGCGGAAAATCGGAAACGATGAAATACAAAAAAGCCGAAAGCATGTTAGCTTCTGGCGAATGGGTTTTGGTGAATGAATAAAAAAGTATTCAGTTGAATCCGAAAGAAGATAATCCCCAATTGGTAAAACAGTTGGGGATTTTTTTATACTATTTAAACCCGTGAAATATATAAATAGTAAATAAAAATATATAAATACGTCACTAATAAAGTAAATTACATTTGCGCCGTCAAATAACATACCTTTACTTGAAATAGAACAACTTTCTTCATAACAAAATAAATACACATTCCTATTGAAAATCCACATCAAATACATGGTTTCGCTTCGTTGCAAAATAGCTGTGCAAGAAGAACTAAAAAAACTAAAACTAACTTACCACACCATTGAGTTAGGAGAAGTCTCGCTTAAAAAAAATATTAGTGGAGAGCATCGAGAATTATTACGAATAGGGTTATTAAAAAAAGGATTGGAATTAATGGATGATAAAAAATCCATGCTTATTGAAAAAGTTAAGACTATAATTATTGAATTAATTCATTATTCCGAAAAGTACCCTAAAGTAAATTTCTCCGATTATTTGAGTGAAGAATTGGATTATAATTACAATCATCTTGCGTGTCTTTTTTCAGAAGTAACAGGAACCACAATCGTCAATTATATCATTATAAACAAAATTGAACGTGTCAAAGAGCTTCTTTTATATGATGAATTATCACTCACCGAAATTAGCCATGTATTAGAATACAGCAGTGTGGCTCACTTATCGCATCAGTTTAAAAAAGTAACCGGACTCACCCCTACTTATTTTAAACAACTGAAAAAATTTAAAAAGCGCATTCAGTTGGAAGATTTGTAGTATTTCAAACTCATTCCATACAATCCCCAGTTACCAAAAGTAGCTGGGGATTTTTTATGTCCCACGCGGTTAAAAAAGACCTACCTTTACTAGACAAATATTGCGCAGTAACTCAAAATGAACACATCATGTCAAAAAGTCTAGATACAAAGAAAGCGGGCAAAAAAGAACCTCTTAAAACCGCAAAAGAAAAAAAGGAAGAAAAGAGAGAAAAGAAAAACAATCCTAAAAGAGATTAAATTTATTTCAATCCTCAATCACTAAAAATGATTGAGGATTTTTTATATTTGAGAAATTTTTCTTACAAAAATTTCAATTCTATGAAAACCCAACTCTATCTATTCTTCATTTTGGTGAGCAGTATTTTCACACACTTAGCTGTATCTAAAAACAATACACATCCAAAATCGACTCTCTTTCATGATAGTTTCACTAATCCGAAAACTACAGACACACTCATTTGTGGCATTGACATTTCACACTATCAGAATGACGAAATTGATTATTTAAATAGTAAAATTGATCAGATCGATTTTGTCATTTGTAAAGCGACTGAGGGAGTAACCGTTATTGATCCTGATTTTCAAAACAACTGGAAGATGATAAAAGAGATGGGATTTACACGAGGAGCCTATCATTTTTATCATTGTGCCGACGATCCGACACAACAGGCAGCACATTTTTTGGCAACGCTGGGTACGTTATCCAAAACTGATTTCCCACCTATTGTTGACTTTGAAGAAAATAGTATTGATAAAACATGCAACAAAGCGGACATTCAAAAAAACTTACTACAGTTTTTAACCATCCTAGAACAAAAAACAGGCCGAAAACCCATATTATACACGGACACCAACATTGGCAACTCTCAAATAACAAATCCCGCATTTGCCAATTATTGCCTGTGGATAGCCGATTACAATCCGGGTACATTCCCACAAATTCCCGTAGTATGGAAGAATAAAACTTGGTCGATTTGGCAAAAAAATCCTAATTACTCCTTGGATGCCTACTCCAACGATTTTGATGTTTTTAATGGAGACTCCATAGATTTTTCAAGATTCATACAAGGAAACTAGAAACTAGAAAGTGTAAACAGTTAATTTTTATATTTGAGAAATGTATGGAATGTGTAAGATTCGTATATTTTAAAGTTAACAGCAAAACAAAAAAAGAGATGAAATATAAATTACTCCTTCTAATTTCTTTTGGAATTACGATAAGTTGTTCTAAAAGTAAAGATTCTGAAAACAAGTATTCAGAAAAAAAAGACACTGAAATAAATATTAAGAATATTGGTGAAAATTTCCCTCCTGTAGGATGGGAAATAGTTGGGTCATGCTCAACAGATTTTAATAACGATAATATTATTGATAAAGCTTATGTAATTCAAGAGAATAGAGAAACTATTCCAAAAGAAGATGAATGTATGAGCGAACCATTTCATAAAAAGGAATTAATCATAAAATTTGGATTAAAAAACGGAGCGGAAAAGACAAATTATAAAACCTCCAAAGTATTTGGAAAGTGTAATTGGGGTATTCAAGGATCAGATGCTTTCGATGAAATTGGAATCAGGAAAAACACATTGAAATTATCCTTTTCTACAGGAGGAACGTATCGATCTTCATTGTCATATTATTTTAGGTATCAAGATAATGATTGGTTTTTAATAGGATACGAAGAGATTTCTTATGATATTTCACATGATGGCGAATACATTAAAGAGATAAATTATTTGACAAGAAAACAAGACGTCTATGAAATAATTAATGGGAAAAGTTCACAACATAAAATTTCAAATATTGAAAAATCAGGATTACTTAAACTTGGTGAATTAGACATTTCTGAACATTATAATACAATAGGAGAAGAATAAGGTTCTTCTGCTAACACGCGTTTGGCAAGATTTGGGTTTTGGGCTTAATTTAAATTGGTTTTGTATCTCAAAAATTAATGGCCAACTGAAAAATAAATCTTAATTTAGTCCCAAACCTCGCCAAGCCGGCGAAACGTTACCAACAATATTAAACGACCGAACAAGCAAGGGCAATTAAAGATCAAATTAGAACAGAAGTTAACGAAGACTCTAAAACCATTAATAGTTGTCGAAATACAACTTAAAGTAGTGTAAAAACAACTAATGGTAGCGGATTAAATTTGCATAACGACACTGAGGCTAAATAACTTTGTGGCATCAAAAAACTAATAATAATCATGATGCAAAATTCAAAATCAATTGGCAGTAAAATTGCCAGAGCAAGAAAGAAAATTAATCTTTCACAAGCCGAACTTGCTCAGCAAGTATCAATTAGTCCTCAAGCTGTTGGCAAATGGGAACGTGGAGAATCTTTGCCAGACATTGCGACCTTAGATCGACTTGCAGAAATTTTCGGAGTTGACCTTAACTATTTCTCTGACAGTTCTCAAACTATAGTAAAAGAAATTGTAATCAAAGAGAGTAAGGGAGCTGATGGTATATTTTCCAAACTTAAGGACAATATAGGGCTGAATTGGAATATGTCTGGTGAAAACTATGTAGAAGCAGATTTTTCAGGTATTAAGAACGTAAAAGATAAATTAAGCGGTTCCAGTTTTAAAAAATGCAAACTAATCGAAGCCGATTTAACAGATATTACATTCAAAGGGAATAGTATTAGAGAATGTGATTTTTTCAATGCAAACTTAAGAAACTGCAGATTTTCTGGTTCAGAAATTAAAGCCAACTCATTTATTAATACTTCTTTTATTGATGCAGTAATAGAGTCAAGTGAAATAAGGAACTGTGATTTTTCTAATGCTAATTTGTCAGGAATAGAAGTCTCAACATCAGAGTTTCGTAATAACAAAATTGAAAATATAAATTGGCAACATGCTTCTTTTAAAGACACTCAATTTACTGAGATTATTTTTAGCGGATTATTGGAAGAATGTACATTTACAAGCTGTTCATTTTCCAAAACAACATTTAAAAATGTAACATTTAAAAATAATTTCTTCAAGTATAGTGATTTAAAACGTGTTGAGTTTGTCGATTGTCAAGCAGATAAATTAACCTATGAGTTTTTGAAAAACTGCAAGGCAAATTTGACTGGAATAACTTTATTACAATAACATTAGAAAACGAAGGACAAAAAAACACTTGCTAGTAACCTCGGTTTCATGAAATTGGGATTTTAAGGCTAAATTTAAAATCCCGATAGCGCGGATTTGCAATCCTTGCCAAAACAAAATAAAAAACTACAACCGTAAAAGTTGTAGTTTTTTATCTAAATAATTTAATGTACTAATGAATTTGAAGATTAATGAGCACGGATTACCCCCGAGCGAAGCGAACTGACGAAGTAAATTCGCGCTGTCATGTGTATAGCTCAAAGTCGAGACACTTTGAGGAGCAATAAACACTTTGAGGAGTATAGATCAAATAAAAACAAGTCCTTTATTAATTTACAGCCATTTTATTGTACTTATTACGGTATTCGATTGGATTTAAACCGGTTATTTTTTTGAAAATAGTCCGAAAGGCTTTAGTGTCTGTATACCCTACATCGTACATGACTTCATTAATATTTTTGCGACTTGTTTCGAAACTCTTTTTGGCAAATTCAATTTTCACTCTATTTATATATTCCAACACAGAATTATTAGTGGCCAATTTAAATCGTCTTTCAAAACTTCGTCGACCTAATAACACTAGGTCAGCCAATTCATCAATCGTAATTTTCTCCTGAATATTGTTTTCAATAAACTCCTGTGCTTGTTTGACTGCGGCATCATTGTGATTTTTCTGTCCCTGAAACATGGCAAATGTTGCTTGGCTGTCTCTGTCAATATCAATGGCAAAATATTTAGAGGCTAATATAGCGGTTGGCCTATCGGTGTATTTTTCCACCAGATGTAATAGTAAGTTCCAATAAGAATTGGCGCCTCCACTCGAATAAATGCGTTGTTCTTCTGTAATTATACTTCCGTCTATGACTTCTACTTCGGGAAACATTTCACGGAATTCATTTTGAAAACCCCAATGCGTAGAGCATTTTTTTCCATTCAATAAACCTGTGGAAGCCAGTAAAAAAGCACCAACACACAACGAAGCGACTTCTGCTCCTTTGTGGTACTGTTCGTTTATCCAAGGCAAAAGCTTTTGGTTTTGATCAATCGCACTTTTCATATCACCAAACAAAGCGGGTATGACAATGAGGTCGGTGGTCGTAATATCTTTTAAAAGTTGAGAAGTATTCACCGAATACAATCCGTCGTTAAGCTTCACTTCCTTCTTCATGCCTACTAACTGTACATCAAACAAAGGCATTTTGCCCGATACTGCCATAAACTGATTTACTGCCGAAAACAAATACTGCGGATCGGCAATAGCCTGCAAAACCGAACTTTCAGGAACGAGAATACTTACTTTTTTCATCTTAGCTTTAATTTCAATGCAATTTCAAAGATAAAAAAATAGTTTGTCGTAAATCACCCTTTTGTTGTCATTTTTACACATTCCCTCTTCCCTATTTCTGCTCCATCTTTGTACTATCAAATAACAATTTAAAAAATTAAACAAATGGCAACGAAAATTTTTATCAATCTGCCGGTAGCAGATTTACAAAAGGCAATGTCCTTTTACACAGCAATTGGATTTACAAATAATCCACAGTTTTCAGACGAAACAGCAGCCTGTATGGTTTTAACCGAAGAAATCTATGTGATGCTTTTAACGCATGCAAAATTTAGTGAGTTTACTACAAAAGAAGTGGGTAATGCTTTGAAAACAGCTTCGGTAATCAACTGCTTATCGGTAGACAGTATTGAAGAAGTCAATGTAATGGTTGACAAAGCATTGAAAGCAGGTGGCAAAGAACCATTTGAAGCAAAAGATTATGGTTTCATGCAACAACGAAGCTTTGAAGACTTAGACGGGCATCTTTGGGAAGTGCTGTATATGGACATGGCGAAATTTCCGCAACAATAACACTATAAAAATGGCACAGCTGAATTCTTATCTGACTTTCAACGGCAACTGTCGCGAAGCCATGACATTTTACAAGAAATGTCTTGGTGGAGAATTGGAACTGCAAACCATAGCCGATTCGCCAATGGCAGAACAAATGCCTTCAAAAATGAAAGAATGCATTTTACATTCCACACTTAAAAGTGACGGCTTTGTAATTATGGGATCGGATATGGCACCAAAGACTTTAATTAAAGGCAATACCGTTTCCATGATGCTGACTTTTAACAGTGAAGAGGAAATAAGAAAAGCATATACAAACTTATCTGAAGATGGTGATGCTTCACACCCCTTAGAAGAAACCTTTTTTGGCGCCTTATTTGGGCATCTTACGGATAAGTTTGGCCATCAGTGGATGTTCCATTATACATTAAAAAACAATTAACGCTTTAAAACTATCACCATGAAAAAAGATAAAATAATATTCTGGACCACAACCATCATCATTTTTATTATGGAAGGCATCATTCCTGCCTTAACCTCACAAACAGAACTTGCCAAACAAGGCATCAGCCATATGCAGTATCCGGTTTACTTTGGAAATGCCTTAGTGGTTTTTAAAGTAATTGGCGCTTTAGTTATCATCCTTCCGCAAGTGCCAAAGTTTCTGAAAGAATGGGCATACACCGGTTTTGGCTTTGTATTTATATTTGCAAGCATCAGCCATTTTGCTGTTGATGGATTTGGATTTCAAGGCATAATCCCATTGATTTTCTTCGGAATATTAGCGGTTTCCTATAAACTATATCACAAATTAAATCCATAAAATTATGTCATTTCAAGCGTATATCAACAATATTGAAGCCAAGACAGGAAAAACGCCTGCCGACTTTAAAGAACTCGCAGAAAAGAAAGGTTTTCTGAAAGAAGGACAAATCATTGAAACTGTAAAAGCAACACAGATTACCAATTGGCTCAAAGAAGAATTTGAATTAGGACACGGACATGCTATGGCGATTTATGCCTCTTTCAAAGGGAAAACAGAATAATAAGGGTACAAATCGCAATAGCGTGTATGGAAGAATAAAACTTGGTCGATTTGGCGAAAAACCCTAATTACTCTTTGAATACCTACTCCAACGATTTTGATGTTTTTTAATGGAGACCCTATAGATTTTTCAAAATTCATACAAGGAAACTAAATACTAGAAAGTGTAAACGGGGAATTTTATATTTAAGAAATGTTTTTATTTGTAAGAATATTTGTATATTTATGAGTTAGAGGTAATGTAAACATAAACGACAAAAACAATACATGGAAAACTTTGAAATTGCAGAAAGAGTAGAATACGAAATAAATAATTGGAAAAAGATAAAAATAGAAGATGGTTTAAAAGTAAATATAAGTGAAAATGCTACCAGTTTTATTGTTGAATTAATAAGTAATATTAAAAATGACCCTTCAACTTATTGGAAATTGAATAATGATTATGAATCTTTTCAAAATTTAGCTATAGCTAGAATTCCTGATGCTTTGGATTATTGTACTTATCAAGGTGCAATAAGAATTCCATATCGAATGTGGAGAAGTAGAAAAATTTTTAAGATAATTAGTGAAACAAAGGAAGCTAATATAAGCACTTGGGAAATATGGAGTTCTTTATCCCATATTCTAATAGATTTTTGTTTTATCCCAGAAAAAGATATGTAATGTCAAACGTTAAAGAAGCATATACAGCAGTCATAGATTTTAATAAAACTATAATATCAATTACATCAGCAATTTTAGCTGCATTAATATCCTATTTAGTTTTTCAAGATTACAACTTGAATTTAATAAACTTAATTAGTCCTATATCCTTAATGATTTCATTAATATTTTCTTTATTAGGAATTGGATACGCTATTCCTGCAATAAATATTGGACAATCTAAAATTTGGGCAGTTAGATTTTCAAATATAGGTGCAGCAATAATGCTAATTGGAATTATATTAATTGTCTTTATCGAAAAAAAAGAAAAGCCTACAATTGATAAAGTTTTAAATCATATAGAAACTTCACTTAAAAAAGTAGATTCAAGATTTATTCAAAAAAATTGTCAAAGCTTTGAATTGCTAGATAACAAATATATTATACACTATTCTTACGATAAAAGTAGAAAAAAAGTTGTTTATTCACTAGATCAAGACAAAATAATTTCTTTAGCAGAAGAATAATACACTACCACTAACAAGGGTTTTGTGAAATTGGGGTTTTAAGGCTAAATTAAAAATCAATTTTATATATTTAGCTTCAGTTCTAATGGAAAGGTTTGGGTATGAATTTCCCCTACTTCTTAAAGCCAGCTGTTCGTAAGCAGTCAGTGCGCCAAACTTAAGAGAATTCAATAGCTTAATACAACAAATGAAAATTTGTAAAACTTAAAATTATAATAAGAACATATATGTTTAAATATTTCACTTTAGTGCTTTTTATGTTATTAACTAACATAAATTCTTTTGGACAAGTTGAAAAGGAAATTTCAGTCTTTAACAGACTCTTGATTTTAAATTCAGAAAATGAGTTATTAGTTGTAAAAATTGAAAATGTAGATATGTGGGTAACACCTGGATTTTACCAAACCAAACAAGAAATAAGACAGGGCTTGGATAGCATAGCATCTACATATGGGCTTAAAATAAAAACGCCAGAATTAAAAGGCGTTTTCCTTCTAAAAAGAGATATAAATGGCGAATCATCAACTTCGACACGAAATATTTATACCGCAAAAACTAAAGATAAGGAATTAAAAAAACCGAAAGGAATAGAAGATGCAAAATGGTTGCCTGTTAATAAGGCTGTGGAGCTAATTACTTTTCCACATATTAATTCAATGATTGAGCAAATTATGAATAACCCAAAAAAAGTATGGGGTGGTTACCTATCTCAATTCAAAGAAAATGGAAAATGGAAAACAAAAATATTACAAGATTTCTATGTTCTGTCAGAAATAGAATGTAAATGACGGTTTACAAAAAAAGAAATACAACTTTTAAAAACCTGTTAAGACTTAACCTCATACAATCCCCTCCTATTTATTATATTTGCTAAAAAAATAAACGTATGCAACATATTATTGATCGTTTCATTAGTTATGTAACTGTTGACACAGAATCTGATCCCAATTCAAACACCACTCCAAGTACAGCAAAACAGTGGGACTTAGCCAATAAATTAGTTGACGAATTAAAAGCCATTGGTTTGCAAGATGTGAGTATCGATGACAAATCGTACATTCAAGCCACATTACCAAGTAACATCGATTATGAAGTGCCAACCATTGGCTTCGTATCGCATTTTGACACTACTCCTGATTTTACTGGCGCCAATGTAAAACCACAAATCGTAAAAAATTATGATGGTGGTGATATCGTTTTAAACAAAGAGCAAAATATTATCCTATCACCAAGTTACTTTAAAGATTTATTGCTTTACAAAGGGCAAACTTTAATTACTACTGACGGAACAACCTTACTTGGTGCCGATGACAAAGCTGGGATTACAGAAATTATGTCGGCTATGGAGTATTTAATTCAAAATCCAAACATCAAACACGGAACTATAAAAGTTGGATTTACACCCGATGAAGAAATAGGTCGTGGTGCCGATTTCTTTGATGTTTCAACATTTGGTTGCGATTGGGCTTACACTATGGATGGAAGTCAAATTGGCGAATTAGAATATGAAAACTTCAATGCTGCCGGAGTAAAACTAAAATTTAAAGGAAAAAGCGTTCACCCAGGTTATGCCAAAGGGAAAATGATCAATTCGATGCTTTTAGCTACAAAATACATTTCAAAATTACCTAAGGATGAAGTACCTGAAAGAACAAAAGGGTACGAAGGTTTCTTTCACGTAGTACATCTTGACGGAAGTATTGAAGAAACGAATGTGCAGTTAATCATTCGTGACCATGATCGCAAGAAATTTGAAAAACGCAAGAAATTAGCGCAAGAAATTGCTGATAAAGTCAATAAAAAATACGCAAAACAGTTTGGTGAAAACATTGTTGAGATTGAAATAAAAGATCAATATTACAATATGCGCGAAAAAATTGTTCCTGTAATGCATATTATTGATATTGCTGAAGAAGCAATGAAAAACCTTAACATTAAACCATTAATTAAACCTATTCGTGGGGGTACTGATGGATCTAGATTGTCATTTATGGGTTTACCTTGTCCTAACATTTTTGCCGGAGGACACAATTTTCACGGAAAATATGAATATGTTCCTGTAGAAAGCATGCAAAAAGCCATAGAGGTGATTGTTGAAATTGCTCAAATCACAGCTTCGGAAAAATATAAAAAATAAGTTTCTTTGGAAAAACCAGCTTCGAAAATTTGGGATAAAAACAATCAATGGACGGAAGAAATTGACTTCCTCAAATCGATTGTGAATAAAACCGAACTCATTGAAACGACTAAATGGGGAGGCATTGTATATACCTATAACAACAAAAATGTTTTAGGAATAGGCGGTTTCAAATCCTATTTGGGCATTTGGTTTTTTAATGGTGTTTTCCTGAAAGATGAGTTAAACGTTTTAGTGAATGCCAACGAAGGCGTGACAAAAGCTTTGCGTCAATGGCGATTTACTTCTAAAGAGGAAATCAATGAAAAATTAATTCTGCAATACATTCAGGAAGCAATCCAAATTGAAAAAGAAGGAAGAACGCACAAACCTGAAAAGAAAGAACATATTGTTTCCGATTTTTTTCAAGCCTTTTTAAATGAAAATGATGATGTCGCAAAAGCCTTTGAAAAACTCCCTCCTTTCAAACAAAGAGAATTTATAGAATATATTGATGATGCAAAACAAGAGAAAACTAAAATCTCACGTTTAGAAAAAATAAAACCACTCATTTTTGATGGTATTGGTTTGAATGACAAATACCGAAAATCATAAAAACAAAAACCTGTTCAATTTAATGAACAGGTTTTTATTTTTATTTAAACCATTATTAATTTAAGAATTGTAAGGTTGAAATTCAGTATTTATAAATCTTTAACTACTCTTGTATTTGATATTCCATCATGAAATCCATTTTTAGCAAAAAAGAAAGAAAATCTATCGAAAGGAATTAGTCTACAAAATGTTCTAGTCATAATATCTGACAGATTTGGTTTCTCACCATTCAGATTTACAACTTTAGTTTTAGTTATAAATTTCCCAAGTGTTTTCTGAAACTTATATTCCATGTATGCATAATTTATCATAAAGGACATAAGCATTAAAAACCAAAAAGGTAAAACACTTTTATTACTGTCAATATTGAAAACAAGCATAACCAAACTTGTCAAAACAAAATAGATTATAAAAAAAGAAATAAAATCAACAACTAAATGCACAAATCTCAGAGTTGAACTTACAATGCTTTTATCAAATGCGTCTTGGTTTTGTCTTTCAATACTTGCTTTTTCTACAATTTGTTGAAATGTATCTGTATCAATATTTCGCAATTCAATTTCTCTTTTAGCACTATCGACAGCTAATGGTTGATATTTTGAACTTTCAGTCGCTATGATTTTAATTAATTCCGCATTAGTTTTTTTAGACATTACATTGTCAAAATCATTCTCCATAATTTGTCTATTCAATATTATTTTTTCAATTCTTTTCAGAAGATAAAAGCACAAATACTCTAAACTACATTCTCTCAGGAACAGTAATACCCAACAAAGTAAACGCTGATTTAATTGTATCGGCCACTTTTTTAGACAACTGCACTCTAAACACTTTTTTATCGTGGTTTTCTTCTCCTAAAATAGAAACTGTTTGATAAAATGAATTGTATTCTTTTACCAAATCGTACGTATAATTAGCAATTAATGCCGGGCTGTGATTGTGAGCCGCATTTTGAATCACCTCAGGATACATTTCAATTTGTTTGATTAATTCCTTTTCTTTTTCATGTAATGGCAAAGTAATATTTGCATTAGTATCAAAATCAGCTTTACGCAGAATAGATTGGATACGAGCGTACGTATATTGTATGAAAGGCCCTGTGTTTCCAGCAAAATCAACCGACTCTTCTGGGTTAAACATCATTTGCTTTTTAGGATCTACTTTAAGCATGTAATATTTTAAAGCTCCGAGACCAATGGTTTTAAACAATTCAGCTTTTTCAGCATCAGAATAACCTTCTAATTTTCCTAACTCTTCCGAAATTTGTTTCGCTGTTGCTGTCATTTCTTCCATCAAATCATCTGCATCAACCACAGTTCCTTCACGAGATTTCATTTTACCTGAAGGCAATTCGACCATTCCATAAGACAAATGGAATAAATCCTGTGCCCAATCGAAACCGAGTTTTTTCAGAATTAAAAACAAAACTTTAAAGTGATAATCTTGTTCATTTCCTACCGTGTAAACCATTCCGCCTACATCTGGAAAATCTTTTACACGCTGAATCGCTGTCCCAATATCTTGTGTCATATACACAGCAGTACCGTCAGAACGCAAAACAATTTTTCTATCTAAACCATCTTCGGTCAAATCGATCCAAACAGAACCATCGGGATCTTTTTCGAAAATGCCTTTTTCCAATCCAAATTGAACTACTTCTTTTCCTAATAAATAGGTATTGCTTTCGTAATAATAAGAATCGAAATCGACACCTAAATTTTTATACGTTGTAGCAAAACCATCGTAAACCCATTGGTTCATGGTTTTCCAAAGTGCCATAACTTCTGGTTTTCCTGCTTCCCAGTCTAAAAGCATTTGTTGTGCTTCAAGAATAATTGGCGCTTGCTTTTTAGCTTCTTCTTCCGTTTTTCCCTCGGCAATTAATGCGTTGATTTCTGTTTTATATGTTTTATCAAATTCAACATAATATTTTCCAACCAACTTATCCCCTTTTAAACCTGAAGTTTGAGGAGTTTCTTCTTTTCCAAATTTCTGCCAAGCCAACATCGACTTGCAAATATGAATTCCACGGTCGTTAATGATTTGAGTTTTATATACTTTTTTACCTGAAGCTTTGATGATTTCGGCTACAGAATAGCCTAATAAATTATTACGAACATGCCCTAAATGCAGAGGTTTGTTGGTGTTTGGCGAAGAATATTCGACCATAACTGCCTTATCCCCTTCTTTTGGAGTAACAAAACCAAATTGCTCGTTTGTTTTAATTTCGTTAAAGAAATTCAGGTAATATGCATCTGAAATAACAATATTCAAAAATCCGGCAACTACATTGAATTTTTCAACTTCTTGAATATTTTCAACTAGATAATTTCCAATTTTTGTTCCTATTTCAGCTGGATTTCCTTTTATTAATTTCAATAAAGGAAAAATAACCATAGTAATATCACCTTCAAAATCCCTACGTGTAGCCTGAAATTCAACTTTTTCGAGTGAAACATCAAACAATGCTTTGACAGCATTCTGAATTTGCGGAGTAAGAATTTGTGTAAGTGTCATGATAATTATTTTAGCGAGCAAAGATACTATTTTAATAGAAATTTGAGTGAAAATTATAATTCACAATTTGGCAACAAAAACTTCGAATTTTTTTATAAATCAATTCAAAAAATTGGCTTAACTTTAGTAAGAAATCAATCGAGTATTTAATCGATAAAATTTACTTTTAGTTAGTAAAAAATATATATTTGTGCCCTTTCAAAATCAAGCCTTTATGAGAAAAACTTCATTAATATTTGCACTACTATTTTCTTTAATAAGTTTTTCGCAATCAATTACAGTAAATACAACAACGCATACTGATCTCGAATTGGTAAGAGATGTTTTGGTAAATAGTCCTTGCGTTGATGTTAGAAATGTTAGTTCTAGAACAGGAACAAATTTTGGATCGACTAATGGTATTGGTTATTTCACTAATACTAATCCTGCTTTTCCATTACAAAACGGAGTTGTTTTGACCACTGGAAATGTATTGAATTCTCCCGGACCAAATTCTTCTGAGCTAAGTGATGGTAGTCCTGCTTGGCTTGGCGATGCTCAATTAGAAGCAGCACTTTTAGCAGCTGGAATCACAATGAATTCGACAAATGCTACTGTTTTAGAATTCGATTTTACGTCGTTTTCTTCTTTTATGAATTTTCAGTTTTTATTTGCTTCCGAAGAATACGGAACTTACCAATGTAATTCGCCCGATGCTTTTGCCTTTTTAATAACCGATCAATTTGGCGTAACCCAAAATTTAGCGGTAATTCCGAGTACAACAACACCAATTTCGGTGGAAACCATTCGAAATTTTTTATATAATTCGGCTTGTCCGTCATCGAACGCACAATATTTTGGATCTTTTAACGGAGGATCTGCAGCAGCCGGTTCGGCCACCAATTATAATGGGCAAACTGTTTTAATGGATGCTACCAAATCAGATTTAATCCCTGGAGACACTTACCATATAAAATTGGTTATTGCTGATCGAGGTGACCAACGCTTTGATTCGGCGGTGTTTCTTGGAGGTGGTAGTTTCGATTTTAACTCAGATGTTTTGGGTCCAGATGTGGCCGATTTATGTAACAATAATGGCGTTAATGAAAATTATACCATTTCATCAGGATTAGATCCTAACTTTTTTGATTTTATTTGGAAAGATGCTAATGGAAATCCTATTCCGGGAGAAACTGGACCAGATTTAGTAGTAAATCAACCAGGAACATATTTTCTAACCTATTTTATTCAATCATCAAACTGTGAAGTCGCAACTAATGATATTATTATTGGGTATCAATCAGGCATAACTGTTCCAGATCCAGTAGATTTATACAAATGTAATTCTGGTTTAACGAGTTATACTTATGATTTAGCATACAATACTCCTATTGTTGATCCGAGTAGTCAATACGTAGTTAGTTATCACGAATTTCAACTGGATGCTGAAAATAATGCGGCACCACTTCCTTTAAATTATAATGTCACTGCTGGTAGTTTGCCAAAACAAATTTGGATTCGAATTCAAAATACAACCACTGGATGTTACACGTTAAAATCATTTAATTTACGTTTAACACCTGCGCCTGTGGCCAATAATCCAGGCGACATGACCGAATGTGAAATTACTTCAGGGTCAAATACTGCCTTGTTTAATTTACCTTCTCAAACTCCAGATGTACTTTTAACACAATCTTCGAGTATTTATTCAGTAACTTATCATTTAACACAAGCTGATGCTAACTCAGGAGCAAATCCTATAGATACTTCATCCTCTTTATTATCTGGCAATGCGACTATTTATGTTAGAATAATTACAATTACAGATCCTAATTGTTTTAATACGACTAGTTTCAATTTGATTGTGAAACCAAAACCATTACTTGATCCAGTTGTAGACCAATATGTATGTGTAGAATATATTTTACCAACCCCAACAAATCCGGGAACTTATTATTCTGGACCAAATCAAGGCTTGCCAATTTTACCACCTGGAACACATATAACTGTCAATACAACTATCTACTTGTATCACGAAACCGGAGGCACACCAAGCTGCCCTTCTGAAATTAGTTTTAGAGTCGTAATTGTAGATATAGATGATATCACACCAGCTCCTGGTCCTAGTTGCGATGTGTATAACCTACCAGCCTACCCACATATTGGAACTCATTATTATCAATTTCCTGGTGGACCAAGCAATCCGACCAATGTAGAGCTTCTACCGGGTCATGCTATTACAGCCTTAGGAACTACAACGATATATACTTATTTCACTTATACGGATCCAACGTGTATGCCTATCAACAGTCAGTTTGATGTGGTGATTAACAGAACACCAACTATTAACAACACTTTTGCAAACATCTTCGATTGTACTCAAGTAAATTCGTTACCAACTATCAATACAGATGTTGGCACAGCCAATTATTATACATTCGACTCGGGAACAGGAACATACACTCCTGTAACATTTCCTATAACAACTACAACCGAACTTCATGCTTATGCAGAAAATAACGGTTGTCGTTCTACCATTTACACATTTACTGTTTACATAGGAAGTTTAAATTTACAAAACGTAGATTTATGTGTTCCGCCATATACATTAACAGCACCTCCAGTGGGTGAATATCGGGATCAAGCGAATGGCGGAGGAAATGTAATTGCTACACCTGTCGACATTACACAAACAACTACCATACATCATTATGTACCAGGTGCTGGCTGTACTGATGACGATGCTTTTACCATTACTTTTCATCAACCTGTTTTAACACCTCAACAGGATGCTGTTGCCTGCGATAGTTTTTTATTGCCAACAAATCCTGATGGAGGAAGATATTTTAGAGGACAAAACGGTCCTGGAAACGGACTAACTGAATTATTCGCCAATGTAGATTCGATTACTACAACCGAAACTATTTGGATATACAAAGAATCAGCTACACCATTATCGCCAGTATGTTATAATGAAATTCCGTGGAACATAATCATCAATCAACGTCCTGTTATCGATTCAAGAGACAATCAAATTCCTTGTTATTTTTATAATTTAACACCACTTGCAAACGGAGCTTATTTTGATGATCCTTTAGGAGTAAACCCTATCACAGACTTTTTTATTGACGCCAGCGATTTAAATGCTGGAGATGATATTCCGGGCAGAATAAAAACCATTTATATTTATGCTGAAAATCCAAATGATCCAAATTGTTACAGTCAGAACTCATTTGATATTATTTTTGATGGTATTGAAGCACATGATTTAGGACCTCAAACCCATTGTGATAGTTTTACATTACCTCCACTACCTGTTAATAATTTTTATTATGATGCTTCTCACTTAGGTGGAGGTGGTAATTTAATTGCTGCAGGCACAACATACAATTCAACCAATATAGTAACTCCAATTTATATTTATACTGAAACCAATAATCGTTTTAGTTGTGTGGACGAAAATTCTTTTACCATTACAATTAATGACACCCCTGTTTTAGACCCTCCGGTTCAAAGTACGGTTAATGTTTGTAACGATTATACTTTACCGGTATTAAACGTTGGAAAATATTATACCATGTCTGGAGGACCATTAGTTGTGGGTAATGTAGAAATTCCTGCATTAACGAATTACACTACTACACAACCTATAATTTACGCTTACGCAGAAACAGGAACCACACCAAATTGTTTTATTGAACAAGCAATTACTATTACTATTTATAATGTTACTGAACTTCTAGACGTACCACCAACTTGCGAAAGTTATCAATTGAATCCAAACGACTTGGGGCCTGGTGAAAATTATTATGATTCAAATGGAGTTTTATTAGCTCAAAATGCAATCATAACAACTCCTGGAGCTAATACTATACTGATTCGAGGCACATCAACATTTGTCCCATCCTGTACTGACGAAAGCGACTTTATTGTTAATATTGTAGATACACCAGTTGCTAATTCCGTAGTTTATCCAGACCCAACACAAAACCCATATATTGTTTGTGATACTTATAACAATAATGATGGTATTTACAGGTTTAATTTAACTTTAGTTGAGCCTCAAGTTTTGGGAACGCAAGCTCCTGCTTCTGATTTTGTTTTTTCTTATTTCACCTCTTCCACAGATGCTGACTTAGATACAAATTCAATTCCAAATCCATTGGCTTATGAAAATGACAACCCTTTATTTGACAGTTTTTGGGTAAGAATTAGCAACCGAAATTCAACCAATCCTTGTTATGCTAAAACAGAAGTTAGGTTAGTTGTCAATTTATTACCAGAACCACATGTAGGAGCTGAATATTTTATTTGTGAAGATTATGAGACTGGAACGCTATTAAACTCCGCATTTATTGATACTGGTTTAAGTACCTCAAACTATACTTTTGTATGGACACTCGATGGAAATCCTTATGGCGGTAACACGTCATCAATAACAACCAATCAAGTAGGTAATTATAGTGTATTGATAACAAACAACATCACCAGATGTTTCGTTACTGCTACAACTAAAGTGACAAAATACTCACCATACATTGAATATGATTATAGCGATGCTTTTGAAAATCCAACTTATATTACAGTTAATGTTTTAGGTGCAGGTTCTGGAAACTATGAGTATCAGTTAGACAACGGTCCTTTTCAAGACAGTAATGTCTTTTATGATGTGACTCCTGGAGAACACACTATTACAGTGAGAGATAAAAACGGACATTGTTCACCTGCTCCAGTAGAGGCCGTCATTATTAATTACCCTAAATTTTTCACACCAAATGGCGATGGGTATCACGAAACTTGGAATATTCCAAACTTAATTGCAACAAACCCAAATGCACCAATTCATATTTTTGATAGACTTGGAAAATTGATTAAGCAAATAACACCTTCAACAAATGGATGGAATGGTACCTATAATGGACAACCGCTACCCGCAACCGACTATTGGTTTACTGTTGATTATAATGAAAAAGGAAGCTCAAAAGTATTTAAATCCCATTTTTCTTTAAAGCGATAATACTTTTAAAATAGTTAAAACCCTCTTAATGATTGCATTTAAGAGGGTTTTTTAATTTTATTTCCAATTGGTGTAACGTTTCATTAATTCGATCGTCTATAAAATAAGTAAAAGTTAAAAAGTGTTAAAATCAATATAAAATAGTACTTTGTATTGCATGGTATTATTTATTGTATTACTTTTGACGCATCATCAATTAAAATCAATCATCAAAATGAAATTAAAAGCAATTTTAATTTGCATGTGGGCAACATTTGGCCATATGCAAGCGCAAACATCTGCGCCAACGAATCCTATTACCCTCAATCCGGGAAACATTACAGGAAAAGTTATTGACAAGCAAAACAACGAAGCGCTTCCCTATGCTTCGGTAACGGTAAAAGAAGACGGCAAAGTAATTTCGGGCGGAATTACAAAAGACAACGGAAGCTTTACTGTAGACAACCTACCTCTAAAAACACTACACATAGAAGTGGTTTTTATGGGATACAAAAAGTATGAAACCGATATTACTCTTTCATCAGACACTAAAACCTTAAACTTAAAAAACATTTCACTAGAAGAAGAAGCCAAGGAATTGGGAGAAGTGAGTGTCGTAAGAGAAAAATCGACCGTAGAACAAAAAATTGACCGCAAGGTTATTACGGTCGGGAAAGATTTAATATCCGCAGGGGCTACTGCCGCTGATATTATGAACAATATTCCTTCGGTAACTGTAGATCCACAAAACAATACAGTAAGCCTTCGTGGCAATGAAAATGTGAAGATTTTTATCGACGGGAAACCTTCTAATCTTTCAGCAGCTCAAGCATTACAGCAAATTCCATCAACTTCAATTAAGCAAATTGAGTTGATTACCAATCCATCTGCTAAATACAATCCGGAAGGAATGAGTGGAATTATCAATATCGTTTTGCATAAAAATTCTAATTTAGGTTTTAATGGAAATATCAACACAGGAGTAAATTTTGGTAAAACGCCTAAATTCAATGGATCAATTGATTTGAATTACAGAGTAAATAAATTTAATTTTTACACAACCTACTCTATAAATCACGGAAAAAGCTTTAATGAAGGATTAATCCACTGGGATAAGTACAATAGCACCGAAGATTATGACCTTTCTTTTAACATAAATCCGTTTCAAAAAAATCACTTTACCAAATTAGGTACCGATTTTTATATTAACGACAAAAACACATTATCGTTCTATACGATTCAATCTTTCAGCAACCCAGTAACCACTTTTATAAATGGAGTTGATTATGTAAATCCTTTAACTCCTGATAAAACTCAGATTCAGAATTCGACAGGAAAAGAGAAAAACCAAACCTATAATTTGGCCTACAAACACCAATTTGAAAAACCAGAAAAAACATTAGATGTTGAGTTGAATTACAACCTAACTGCTGAACCAGAAAACAGTGTTTTTACCGATGAAAACGGTAATCTGTTAAAAACAAATAATGTGAGTCGTGATGGTAAAAACTTTATTGCCAATGTAGATTATGCAAGTCCATTAAATGAAACTTCTAAGATTGAAGTTGGTTTAGAAAGCCGTATGGACGGAACTAGAAATAAATTTCTTTTTGATGGCAACTATGATTCTGATTTTAAATTTAACAGAAGTATTCAATCGGCTTACGGAAATTACAGCAGCCAAATTGGCAAATGGAGCTACCAATTAGGGTTGCGTTTAGAAAGCTATGATGTAAACGGAACTTTCAAAAAAGCTGGTGAAAGCGACGACACTTTCAAAGATTACATCTTTACTTTTTACCCATCGGCTTTCTTTACTTATACACCTTCTGAAAATAATACGTTCAACTTTAATTATTCAAGAAGAGTAGACAGACCTAACATGGAACAAGTAAACGAAATCAGACAATGGACTGGACTTACGGTAGAACAAATTGGAAATTCTGATTTGAAACCACAATTCACAAACTCGGTAGAAGCCAATTATACCAGAAAAGTAAAAATTGGTTCAATTACATCAGGCGCTTTCTTTAGATATATTAATGACGATATTTCTCAAGTATTGACTACTAATCCATATGATGCAGACAAACAACTTATGACATTCACTAATTTTGATCACAATTTAGAATACGGTGTAGAAGTTTCAGGAAATTTAGATTTCAACAAATGGTGGAATACAAACTTTGGAGTAGACAGCTACTTTAAAAATAACAAAGGGATTATTGAAGACCGAAATGGAAATTTAGTGGAAAAAGAAATTAATGCTACATTATTCAATTCACGAATGAACCACACGTTCAAACTGACTAAAGATTTCAGACTAATTTGGTTTACCATGTACAGAATGGGAGAAAGAAGCTTACAGTTTACAAACAAAGACATGTGGAAAACTGATTTAGGTGTTCGCTTAAATATTTTGGATGGAAAAGGGACGTTAGGTGTTCGCTATAACGATGTCTTTAAAACAATGAAATCTACTTTTCACAGTTCAGACCCTGCAACACTTGACGGTACTTTCCGTTGGGAAAGCCAAACTGTGAATGTAAACTTTAGTTACCGTTTTGGTAGTGGAAAAAACAAAGCTTTAGATCGCAAGCAAAGAGAACAAAACGATTCACAAGGTGGCGGTATGTTTTAAAAAATAATTGAGTTTGGTTACGTTTTATTGGGCAAAATCCCTCGGAGAGTTTCTTCGGGGGATTTTCTTTTGCTGTTAAACATTTCTTAAATCTGTAACATTACCCGTTAATCAAAGTCTAGTAGCTATTAACTTTGTGGAAAATTCTGCAAAAAATCATCAATTGCAATCAAACAAATAAACAATTAGCATGAAACTAAAACTCTTAATTATTTGTATTCTAGCTCAATTTGCCAGCGTACAAGCACAGACATCTGCCCCAACAGGTTCTCTTCTAGGAAGTATTTCAGGAAAAATTATCGACAAGAAAACAAACGAGCCCATTCCTTACGCATCGGTAACGGTGAAAGATGAAGGTAAAGTGGTGTCGGGAGCTATAACAAAAGACAATGGTTCTTTTGTTGTTGGAAATTTACCTTTTAAAACATTAACGATTGAAGTAGCATTCATGGGTTATAAAAAATATGAATCTACAGTAAATCTAACTGCTGACGACAAAAATGTTTCGCTAAAAAACATTTCTCTTGAAGAAGATGTGACTGAGTTGGGAGAAGTAAGCGTGGTTAAAGAACGGTCTACAATTGAACAAAAAATTGACAGAAAAGTGGTTAATGTAGGGAAAGACTTAATTGCTTCAGGAACAACCGCTTCCGATATGTTAAATAACATTCCAACATTAAGTGTAGACCCACAAACAAAAGAATTAAGCCTTCGTGGAAATACAAACGTTAGAGTTTTGGTTGATGGTAAACCAACAAATATAGATGCCACACAATTATTGCAACAAATTCCATCGTCATCAATAAAACAAGTAGAGTTAATTACCAATCCATCGGCGAAATACAACCCTGAAGGAATGAGTGGAATTATCAATATCATTTTGCATAAAAATGCCAATACAGGTTTCAATGGTAGTATTAATACGGGTGTTACCTTTGGTATCACTCCAAAAGTAAACACTGCTTTAAACTTAAATTATAAAGTTGGAAAAGTGAACTTTTATACCAATTATGGTTTAAATCACGGAAAAAATGCCAATCACGGTCACATAAAAAGCTTTCAACCTGATTTTGAAAACAATCAATTTTTCGAATTCAATAATAAAAACACCTCACACCTAATCAAATTAGGTATGGATTATTATATCAACGATAAAAACACCTTCTCTATTTATACCAATCAAAATATTGTGGACGGCTTTGGTTTTGGAAAAACTATTGTTGACTATAATGATAATAGCTTCAAATATGTAGACAATCCTAACAATCCTAATCCAATTGATTTAAACGATCCTACCACATATATTGAAACCACGAATCAAGATACAAATCAAGGTTTTGTTTCTGATTCGGAAAACAAAACACAAACGTATGACATGTCGTTTAAACACGATTTTGATAAAGAAGGGGAAAATTTAGAAATTCAAGCGAATTTTTCAAATACAAAATCACCTGAATTAGCTAACTATAACGAGTTAAGCACGCCAAGCAACGAAACAAAATTAACCGTAAATGATGTTAACCGCGATACTGATTATTTACAAATCAATGTAGATTATGTAAATCCACTTTCAGAAACCTTAAAATTAGAATTAGGTGCCGAAAGCAGAATACAAAATATTGAAAACAGTTTGTTTGAAGAAATTAATAACACCTTTACTAAAACTACCAATTCAGGATTCGATTTTAGCAGAACTATCAGCTCTGCTTATGGTACTTTAGGGAAGCAATGGAAAAAATGGAGTGCACAATTTGGTTTACGTTTTGAACATTATAGCGTGACGGGTGATTTTAGAAACGTAACCATTTCAAATGATCCAAGCGAAGTCAACATTAATGACAGTAAAAAAATTGATGACAATATTTTTACCGTTTATCCTTCTGCGTTCTTGACCTACAAGCCAAATGATAAAGATGCTTTTAACTTCAACGTTTCAAGACGTGTAGACAGACCAAGTGTAGGGCAATTAAGTCCAATTCGTGAATGGACAACTCCAACAGTTGAATCAAGAGGAAATCCTAATTTATTGCCCCAATTTACCAACTCATTTGAAGCAAATTATACGCGCACAATGAAACTAGGAAGCTTAACTTTTGGAGCATTCTACCGATTAATTTACGATGAAATTTCAAGAATTTCCTATTTAGATCCAAATGATGATACAAACACAAGAAGAATTTTGTCATTTGACAATTTTAAAGACAACAATTCTTTCGGTTTAGAGTTATCGACCAATTTAAAATTAGCAAAATGGTGGTCAGTTAATGCCAGTACCGATGCTTATTTTAAAACTGTAAGAGGAACTGTTCAAAACGCCAATACCCAAGAGCAAGAATTTGCTGAAGCAGATGTGGTGGCTTTTAATGCCAGAATGAACAATACATTTACAGCTACTAAAAACCTTCGTTTTACGCTATTTGGTTTTTACAGAGGTCGTGATTTGAGTTTACAATTTGAACGTTTACCAATGTATAAAATGGATTTAGGCGCTTCTTATAGTATCTTGAAAGGTAAAGGAACTATCACGACACGTTTTAACGATGTGTTTGATACCATGCATTTTGAATTTGACGGAAACATCCCATTCAGACAAAAAGGAGCTTTTTATTGGGAAAGTCAATCGGTATATGTTGGATTTAGCTACAACTTTGGTGGTGGGAAAAACAAAGCATTACAACGTAAGCAACGTGATGCTAACGAAACCCAAAGTGGTGGTGGAATGTTTTAAACCCAATTTTATAATAAAAAAAACCTCGAAATTACTTCGAGGTTTTTTATTATACATCTATTTCTTAATGATATACGCTTTTTTAATGGAATCTAATTTGGGAAACTTTGCTAAAAATTCTTTCCGTTTCACTGCTAAAGAATCGTAAACTTTCATCGTTTCATTACTATAACCGGAATACAACTGTTCTACAACTTGCATTCCTTTGGTTACTTTTCCAAAGGCTGGAAATCCTTTTACTTTGTTGTAATAAATGGTATCCAATCGTTTATTGTCTTTCAAATTAATAAACAAATGATTTCCTCTACTATCTGGTCCCGAACGAGCATAACTAATAGCCCCTTTTACATTACTTCCTTTTACTATTTCGTCTTTCACTTTGAATTTATCCCAAGTATGGGCTGTTTTAGTAGAATCCATATGACCAAATTGAACTACAAAGTTAGGAACCACTCTGTAAAATAATGTTTTATCGTAAAACTTATGCTTCAGTTGCTGGTAAAACCGATCGGCGGCGTTGGGTGACAAATCCCGATTGATTTCAATTTCAAAATCTCCTTTTGAAGTTTCAAATCTGGCTTGATATACCTCTGGTGATTTTTCTTCAACCCAATTTGGACTAAATGTCGATTTACTGCATCCTAAAAAAAGGATCGAAGCTAAAAGGAGTGTTCTTTTCATGAACCCGTTACCATTTAATGATCACACTTCCCCAAGTAAATCCTGATCCAAAAGCAGCTAGAACAACTGTATCACCTTCCTTAATTTTTCCTTTTTCCCAAGCTTCTGTCAAAGCAATTGGAATAGAAGCTGCAGTTGTATTTCCATAGTCCATAATATTATTATAAACCTGATCATCTCTTAACTGAAATTTCTGTTGAATAAACTGAGAAATTCTCAAATTAGCTTGATGAGGAATCAACATATCAATATCTGAAACTTGTAAATTATTGGCTTGTAAACCTTCATTAATGACTTCACTAAAACGAACTACTGCATTTTTAAATACAAATTGTCCGTTCATGTATGGGTAGTAACTTTCGTCGTCTGGGTTAGCATCGGCAATGATATCAGTAACCCAACGTTGACCCATTCCTGGTGCTTTTACAATTAATTCTTCGGCATGTTGTCCTTCAGAATGTAAATGTGTAGATAAAATTCCTTTGGTTAAATCCTCTTCACGAGAAAGTACCGCTGCTCCTGCTCCATCTCCAAAAATTACCGAAACTCCACGTCCACGAGTAGTCATGTCTAATCCTGTAGAATGAACTTCGGAACCAATAACCAAAATGTTTTTATACATTCCAGTCTTTATATATTGATCAGCTACTGAAACAGCGTAAACAAATCCTGAACACTGATTACGAACGTCTAACGCGCCCACAGTTCTTAAACCCAAATCACGTTGCACTAAAACTCCAGGGCCAGGGAAATAAAAATCAGGACTCAAAGTAGCGAAAATGACAAAATCGATATCTTCTTTTGCAACTCCCGAACGTTCGATAGCAATTTTAGCCGCTTTAACACCCATAGAAGTTGTAGTATCTTCACCTCTTACAATATGTCTTCTGCGTTGAATTCCAGTTCTTTCCTGAATCCATTCATCATTAGTATCAATTTTTTTAGACAAATCATCATTGGTAACAATATTATCAGGAACGTAAAAACCTAAACCCGTTATTTTGGAATGATACATATTTTATATTTTAATTAAAAATCAATTCGCAAATTTACGATTAATGCAAAAGAATACAATACAAGTTAGTGAATTTTTCTTACTTAACAATTTTAGTTTTTTATATTTACAGGAATAAAAAATGATACTAAAATGGACTATTTTATAATTTGTTTGGTGGCTTTAATAGGATCTGCTTTGACCTTATTTTCAGGATTTGGCCTTGGAACTATATTGCTACCGGTTTTTGGATTATTTTTCCCCATAGAAATTGCTGTTGTACTAACGGCATTGGTTCATTTTATGAATAACATCTTAAAATTATTCCTTTTTGGAAAAAATGCGAATAAAGAAATTGTGTTGAAATTTGGCCTTCCAGCCATACTCTTTGCTTTTTTAGGGGCTTACATTTTGAGTCAATTAACTACTTTACAACCACTTTTTATTTATTCTATAAGCGGTAAAACTTTAGAAGTGACCTTACTTAAACTAATCATTGGAATCCTATTAATCGCCTTTTCGTTATTCGATTTTATTCCGAAATTTAAAAACTTAGAATTCGATAAAAAATATTTATCCCTTGGCGGAATTTTAAGTGGTTTTTTTGGAGGAATTTCAGGTCATCAAGGGGCACTAAGAAGCGCTTTTTTAATTCGAGCAGGTTTATCAAAAGAGACTTTCATTGCTACCGGAGTAGTGATTGCCTGTTTAATCGATGTTACTCGATTGAGCATTTACATTCCGAAAATTGTTACCAATGAAGTAAGTTTAAATTATAAATTGGTCTTATTTGCTACACTTTCGGCATTTCTTGGGGTTTACTTTGGAAATAAATTACTTCAAAAAACAACCTATACCACACTTCAAAACATCGTTGCTTTTATGCTGATGTTGTATGGTTTTTTATTGATTTTCGGAATTATTTAGACGACAGTTAATGTTACTTCTTCATTAAAAACCAAGGCTGTATTATGTTCGAAAAAGATGACTTTTTTATCGAAAACAGCTTTAATTAAATAATGACTTCCTCTAAAATAAGATTGTCTGACAGAAACTTTCAACAATCCGTTTTCAGAAATTTTCAGTTGATGCGGGTACAATAATATACTTTCATCTTCCCCGTCAACAGAAGTAAGTTGCGATAGCCTGAGCTCGTTCACTTCGCCAAAAAGCGAGGCTACATATTTGTTTAAAGGATTGTTATAAATTCCATCCGAATTTCCTTTTTCAAGGATTTTTCCATCATGTAAAATAATGGTTTCATCTGAATAAGAAAGCGCATCGGTACTATCGTGGGTAGCGACCAAACAAGTAATTTTTTTCTCTTTTAAATAAGCAAACAAGTTACGACGCAATGCGTTTTTTCTAAAATTATCAATATGACTAAAAGGCTCATCAAGCAATAATACTTCGGGTTCAAGCGCTAAAACTCGGGCAATAGCCACGCGTTGTTGTTGACCACCACTCAAATATTGAGCTTTTACATGAGCATATTCGGTCATTTCTACAATTTCAAGAAGTTCCTGAATGCGTTGTTTTTTCTCTTTGGGGTAAAAATTAGAAAGATACTTCCCTACATTTTCAGCTACTGTGATATAAGGCATCAAATCGAAGTCCTGTGCCAAATATTTCATAAACGACATGCCTGGAATTAAATGAAATTTAGGTCCCAAAACTTCGGTGTCATTCCAAAAAACTTGACCTTCATTTAAATCATACAATCCATATATCAATTTTAAAAGGGTACTTTTTCCACAACCACTCTCACCTAAAATGGCAATGTTTTGCCCTTTCATTACCTGAAAATCTACCGAATGAATAATCGGTTGATCGGTATAGCCAAATGAAATATTATTAACTTGAAGCATTACAAAAATTTAGAATTGCAAAATTACAAAGTATTCTAAACAAAAAAGCTGTCCTTACGAACAGCTTTTCTTATAATTTTAAATCAGGTTTAATTCCCTGCTTCTTTTTTAGCATCTTCGACCATTTTTTCATTGGCAGTAATGGCAAACTCTACACGTCTGTTTAGACTACGACCAGCATCAGTATCATTAGTTGAAATCGGATCAGCTTCACCCATACCTACAGTTTTAAAACGGGATGAACTAAGTCCTTTAGATGCTAAATAACTTTTTACCGCTGAAGCTCTTTGATTAGATAAATTCAAATTGTAATCATCAGCACCTTTTGAATCGGTATAACCAAAAATTTGAATATTAGTATCTGGATATTCTTTAAACACAGGAACTAGTTTATCTAAATTCCCTTTTGCTTTAGCTGTTAACGTAGCTTTGTTGAAATCAAAATTAACTGAGTTTTCTCCTAAAGTCATCTTGATTCCCTCTCCTAATCTTTCTACTTTTGCTCCAGGTAACGACTCTTCTATTTTACGTGCTTGTCGGTCCATTTTATTTCCAATAACGCCACCGGCAACACCACCTACAACACCACCTATTACAGCTCCAAGTGCTCCGTTTCCTCCTTTACCAATATTATTTCCTAAAACTCCGCCTAAAACGGCACCACCAACAGCACCAATCACGGCACCTTTTTGTGTATTGTTGGCATTTTTAACTGACTTACAGGCAATGGTACTTCCTAACAAAAATGTTGCTGAAAGTATATATATTAATGATTTCTTCATGATATTCTGTTTTAATTTCTGTTAAATTGATATACTACTCTTGCACTATTGCCCCCTACAGCAACCTTATCGACTAATTGAAAAGAATTTTCGGTAATATTTTCAACACTTAAAATATAACCCTGAGTTACTTTTCGTGGTTTATCCCCTTCTTTTAAAAGTTTTAAGACAAATTGTTTTTCGTTAGTTACATACCATTTAAGATCTGAAGCATAGCTCGGACAACCCATTCTGTTTAAAGCCATTGTTCCTGTATCGTTGTTAGAAACAAGTTGCCATGTACTTCCTTCGAAACATTTAGAATCCGCTACTTCAAAAGAATTGACTTTGATGTAATCAGATCCCGCAAATGTCACTGATGAAATGGTCCAGCTTCCCTTTAACGCCACTTGTGTTTTTCTGTCAACACTGGTTGTGACTAACGTTTGTTTTGGTTTACAAGAAACTATAAGTCCTATAAAACACACTAAAAGCAATAATTTTTTCATGTCGTTTGTTATTTGTGTTAACGTAATACGAAGGTATACTTTAATTATTGTACTAATTTACATAATTATTTCTATTTTTTATACTATTTCTACTACGTCAATTTGTCACTTTTTTTAGTTTGGTATTCTATTTGACTACAAAGAACTCATCAAATAAAACTTAAATTATAACACTATGACAACAGGAAAAATTAATGTTTCGGTAGAAAACATCTTTCCCTTAATCAAGAAATTTTTATACAGCGATCACGAAATATTTTTACGTGAGTTGATTTCAAACGGGACAGATGCTACTTTAAAATTAAAACACTTAACCAGTATTGGCGAGGCCAAAGTAGAATATGGCAACCCCATTATTGAAGTAAAAATCGACAAAGAGGGTAAAAAACTGCACATTATTGACCAAGGTTTAGGAATGACTGCTGATGAAGTGGAAAAATACATCAACCAAGTGGCTTTTTCTGGTGCAGAAGAGTTTTTAGAAAAATACAAAGATTCGGCTAAAGATTCTGGCATTATTGGTCACTTCGGATTAGGATTTTACTCAGCTTTCATGGTGGCTTCGAAAGTGGAAATCATCACAAAATCTTTCAAAGACGAACCAGCTGCACATTGGACTTGCGATGGTAGTCCAGAATTTACTTTAGAACCAGCTGACAAAACTTCACGAGGAACAGAAATTATTTTACACATTGCTGAGGATTCTTTAGAGTTTTTAGAAGAATTCAAAATCAGAGAATTATTGAATAAGTATAATAAGTTTATGCCTATTCCAATTAAATTCGGAACTAGAAAAGAAAAAATAGAGCAGAAAAAAGGCGAGTTTGTTGAAACAGAAGACAAAGAAAATGCTTTCACGGAAGTTGAAGTAGACAATATCATCAACAATCCGAATCCAGCTTGGACAAAACAACCAACTGAATTAAGTGAAGAAGATTATAAAAACTTCTACCATGAATTGTATCCAATGCAATTTGAAGAGCCATTATTCAATATCCATTTGAATGTGGATTATCCGTTTAATTTGACAGGAATTTTATATTTCCCGAAATTAGGTTCGGACATTCAAATTCAAAAAGACAAAATTCAATTATTCCAAAATCAAGTATATGTAACCGATAACGTAGAAGGTATTGTTCCTGAATTTTTAATGATGCTGAAAGGTGTTGTTGACTCTCCGGACATTCCATTAAACGTTTCTCGTTCAGGTTTGCAAGCGGATAGCGAAGTGAAGAAAATCTCGAATTACATTACGCGTAAAGTAGCCGATAAATTGAAATCGTTGTTCACTGAAAATCGTGAAGATTTCGAACAAAAATGGAACGATATTAAAATCGTTTTAGAATACGGAATGCTTTCGGAAGCGAAATTCTATGAAAAAGCAGGTGCTTTTGTATTATATCCAACTGTTGATGGCAACTACTTCACTTTGGAAGAATTAAAAGAAAAAATCAAAGATAATCAAACCGATAAAAACGGGAAATTGGTCGTTTTATACGCTGGAAATAAAGATGCACAACACGGTTATATTGACATTGCCAAAGAAAAAGGCTATGAAGTATTGTTGTTAGATTCGCCTATTATTTCGCACTTAATTCAGAAATTGGAAGCCGATAATGAAAATTTAACTTTCGTTAGAGTGGATTCTGACCACATTGATAATTTAATCAAAAAAGAGGAAACAGCGATTTCAAAATTATCAGAAGAAGAGCAAACCAATTTAAAAACCGTTTTAGAGCAATTAGTACCAAAACAAAATTATTCGGTACAACTGGAAGCTTTAGACAGTACTGCTGCTCCATTTATCATCACGCAACCAGAATTTTTGCGTCGTATGAAAGAGATGAGTCAGTCTGGCGGTGGCGGAATGTTTGGAATGAACCATATGCCGGAAATGTATAATTTGGTGGTGAATACCAATTCAGATTTGGCTACAAGTATTTTAAATACACAAGACAAAACAGCTCAGGAAGGTTTGGTAAAACAGGCGTTGGACTTGGCTAAATTATCTCAGAACTTATTGAAAGGTGAAGAACTGACTGCTTTTGTAAAGAGAAGTTTTGAATTGATCAAATAAGATTAGACATCTGTCCAATTTTCTAAACCTGTAAGTGTGAACTTGCAGGTTTTTTTATTCGATAATCCAAAGTAAAACTGGTTTGTTTGTTACTTTTAATTTTCCGTCCAGTTTTTTCATAAAAGCGTCCGAAACTGCTGGACAACCCCAACTTAATGGACTATAACCCGGAAATATTTCTTCATTAGATACTTTACTCCAAGAATGGAGTACAACAACTCTTTCCACAGCACTTTTATTCGATTCTTCTAAACCGTCAAGCCAATACTTTACATTAATTCCCCAAGAACTATAATCCCTTTTACCAATTTTATATTTCCCTTTCATAGAACAATGGCTATCGGTTCTATTACTGAATTTTGCTTTGTGGTATTTAGTCAAATTATTTTCAAAATGATCACACGCTCCATGAGTTACGAGGTTTTTGTCTAGTATTTTCGATTGATTAAAATCATATACATAAAATCTATTTTTTCCCGAATGCACACTCAAATCAATCAAAAAATAATAATCCTCGTTGAAATTGCTCTTTTTACAATATTCTTTAGCTTTTTGATGGTAATCAATGTATAATTTTTCAGAATTCGAAGTGTTATTACAGCAAATAAATGTCAGGAAAAGTAATGCGAAGGTGGTTTTCATAAATAGGCTAAAAAGGTTAAATAATTACGCACAAACTTTATGCCAGTAAAAACGAATCTTTAATAAAATGGAGAACTTCTTTCCATTCCGAATTGACAAAATAAGATTAAGCATCAGCTCAATTTTTAAACCCTGCAAGTTTTCACTTGCAGGGTTTTTATACTGTAACTCAAATTAAAGTAGCAATTTATCAAAGTAAAAATAGATAAATCGCTGTTTTTTTTTACGCTATCAAACTCACAAACAGAAGTTTAACAATTTAAAAGGGAAAACTGTAATTGATTTTCCCTTTTTATTAACAACTTTATCATAGTTGAAAATTTGGCGAAAATCTCCCCAAAACAAACCAATACATCAACCTCAAATCTCTATTTATAAGCACCTGAAAGGTAGAAAAATCTTGAAGGATTTATTTTATTTTTATTTCCATCTGCTTAATCCTACTCAGCTAGTTACTAATGAATTGATTCATTAGTAAAACACGCTATTTTTTGGCTAAATAAATAGCCTAAAGGAATTAAAAAACAAAGTAGAGGAAGCCGAAAATCTAAAAGAGTAGGCAATAAGTAAATATTTAAAATTATGAAATGTGATGTTGCATGTAAGTCAGTTGGATTTGGCAATGTGAAGCCAAAACAACAACCTAGAGATGATCAAAAGGAGAAACTTCCTGAATACAATGGTTTTATTGTCATAAGGCTTTCCCAGCGATATGTTTACCAAATGGGAGATGACCTTTACGAATTCTGTAAAAAAAACAAGCTGAATTTACTTTTACAATTTTTAACAGAAACAGGAAAAGTAATGGCTAAAAGAGTTATTAAAACCAGTAGAATGAAACGCTTGCAAGAACTAGAAAAAAGAGCACAACATTCTGAACTTCCTCCATTAAGAAGTTTGTCAACTTACTGGAAACTAGATTTTAGAGGCAACAACGATTTACTGGATCAATACATCAACAGATTAAAGAATTTACCCGGCATCGAAAAAGCATACAAAGAGCATACTCCTTCACTCCCTACAGTTGACACTTTAGACGATGTTTTAGCAATTGACCAAGAATATCTAGATCCAGCTCCAGTAGGAGTTGATGCAAGATGGGCATGGTCACAGACAGATTGTGAAGGAGCCGGAGTAGGTTTTATTGATTGCGAATGGGGATGGAATGTTAATCATGAAGATTTAAACACCTCAACCCCAACACTTATACACAACGATAATAGTTATGGGACTGGCGGAAGTTTTAATGAGGCTTGGTCAAATCACGGAACGGCAGTTTTAGGAGAAGTGGTTGGAACTGACAATGCAACTGGGATTGTAGGAATAGCCCCATCTGTAGATTATGTAAAAATGTCCTCTTTCTATGATGCCGCCACAGATGACCATGCCGATACCGCAGAGGCAATAGTTGCTGCAATTGATGAAATGAATGTTGGGGATGTGATGCTACTTGAAATTCAGAAGGGATATAAACCAACAGAGATTGACGAGGCTGATTTTGATGCAATTCGTTTAGCTGTTGCCAACGGAAGAATTGTCGTTGAAGCTGCTGGTAATGGCGCATATGATCTAGATGCTTGGACAGATTCATCAGGCGATTACCGTTTGAACAGAACTAATGTAGATTTTCAGGATTCAGGAGCAATCATGGTTGGAGCATCGGTTTCAGCTGTTGTAGCTGGTGCACATGAAAGATGGTCTTACTCAAATTATGGTAGCCGTATTGATTGTTATGCCTACGGTGAAAACGTAGTATCAACAGGTTATGGAGACCTTTCAGGTACTACTGACAACAATGAATACACTTCCGATTTTGGTGGAACGAGTGGTGCATCACCTATGATTGTTGGTTGTGCACTCATTATACAAGGAAAATACAAAGCAATTAACGGAACCATATTATCACCATTGCAAATGCGGGTATTATTATCTGATCCAGCAACTGGAACTCCTCAAGGAGCAACTGTCGCTGGTCATATTAATGTTATGCCTAATTTGCGTGCAATTCTCGAAAATACTCTAGGCTTGGTTGCTGATATTTACTTACGTGATTCAATTGCTGATACTGGTGTAGTTCCAAGCAGCGGGGCTATAAGTGCTAGTCCTGATATTATTGTTGTTCCTTCAGAAGTTGCGGATCCTACTGCAAGTTTTGGAGAAGGAAGTGGTACTGAAAACTCTAGCACTGAAGGTTACATTGTAGAACACGGACAAGATAATTTTATTTATGCACGAATAAAAAACAGAGGAGCATCTGAGGCAACTGGAGTTACAGCTACTGTTTACTGGAGTGAAGTAGCCACGTTGATAACTCCCGATATGTGGACCCTTGTTGGAACAAGCAACCCCATTAATGTTCCTGTTGGAAACACACTTGTTGTTACTGATAAAATAGTATGGGATCGCGATGACATTCCCGCTGAAGGACATTACTGTTTTGTAGGTTTGCTAAATTCTGCACAGGATCCTGCTCCTCCAATTCCACCTGTTGCTTATTTTGATTGGGATGACTTTTATAATTTAATCCGCAATCATAATAATGTAACTTGGAGAAATTTCAATGTGGAAGATAACCTTCCCGATACTCCTAGCTCACCAGCTGTCTATCCATTTAAAATAGCTAACGCTCCAGATAAAAGGAGACAATTTGATATTCAAATATTTCAACAACTTCCCTCTGATGTTGAATTGTGGATAGAAATTCCGACCAAAATGCAAGGATTATTAAAAGGCATAGAATTTCTTGAAATGAAGGTTGACAAAAACAGAAACCATGTACAACTAAAACTTCCGAAACTCAGATGTTTTCAGTTTAATTCTGTAATGCTACCTGCAAAAGCACGACTCTCATGCAAATTCATTTTAAAAGGATCAAAATCTTTAAAAAAAGGAACTCACTATTTTGGAATCCATCAATTGTATAATGGCGTTGAAGTAGGAGGAATTACTTGGGCATTAAAACCAAAAATTCAAAGAAAAAAACAATAATGTATTACTAACCTGCAAGCTTTCACTTGCAGGTTTTTTATTTTACGAGTCAATAATTAAATAGTATTTCCGAACTTTACATAAAGCAACAAGAACTACTATGACATTAACTATTGAAACTCCCGCACTGCTATTTTCGGCAACATCATTAATCCTTTTAGCATACACCAATCGATTTTTAACCATTGCACAAATTATTAGAAGTCTTAAAAAAAATTATGAAGAAGTACATACCAAATCTATTTTGTTAGAAATTCAAAATTTAAACAAACGACTCACTCTTATTCGATTCATGCAATTGATGGGCGTTTTATGCTTGTTTTTATCCGTTTTTGCCATGTTACTGCTATTTATTAACTTACAGGATATTGCTAT
>JASLID010000048.1 GCA_030153045.1 Flavobacterium sp. | reverse complement strand
TATTTCTCTGTCATCGCAATTAAAATTGCATCAACATCAATTTGTGGTGTCAATTCAATTTTGTTTTTACTCATGTAATATTGTGGGTAGCTGGCACGTAATTCGGCAACAGTAACATCTAAATTTGCTAAATGCGTTAAAAATAATGCCACACCTACCAAACTGTCACGACCGTAATGCAATTCAGGATAAATGATTCCACCGTTACCTTCTCCGCCAATAATAGCGTTTGTTGACTTCATTAATTCAACCACATTCACCTCTCCTACTGCGCTAGCTTGGTAGCTTCCGTTGTGCTTGTTTGTAATATCTCTCAATGCACGTGACGAAGACATATTAGAAACCGTATTTCCTGGAGTTTTACTCAACACATAATCGGCGCAAGCCACAAGGGTATATTCTTCACCAAACATTTCACCATCATTTGAAATAAATGCCAAACGATCAACATCTGGGTCAACAACAATTCCAAAATCGGCTTTTTCATCCAAAACCAATTTACAAATGTCTCCCAAATGCTCTTTTAAAGGCTCCGGATTGTGTGGAAAATGTCCGTTTGGTTCGCAGTATAATTTAACTACTTCTACTCCCATTTGTTCTAACAAATTAGGAATAACAATACCTCCTGACGAGTTCACGCCATCAACTACTACCTTGAATTTTCTTTTAGCTACTGCTTCTGCATCCACTAAAGGCAAATTCAACACTTCATCAATATGAATGTCCATATACGCATCGTTTATGGTTACTTCTCCTAAAGAATCCACATCTGAAAAATCAAAAGCTTCTGCTTCAGCAATTTCTAAGATTTTAGCACCATCGGCACCGCTTAAAAATTCTCCTTTTTCATTCAATAACTTCAAAGCATTCCATTGTTTTGGGTTGTGAGAAGCCGTTAAAATAATTCCACCATCAGCCTTTTCTAAAGGCACAGCAACTTCAACCGTTGGCGTTGTTGACAAGCCTAAATCGATGACATCAATACCTAAACCGACTAAGGTATTCAATACTAAATTATGAATCATGGGCCCTGAAATACGAGCATCACGACCAATAACTACTTTTAACTTCTCTTTTTTGATATTATTTTTAAGGAATGTTCCGTAAGCCGATGCGAATTTTACAGCATCAACTGGCGTTAAGTTGTCACCCACTTTTCCACCTATAGTTCCACGAATTCCTGAGATTGATTTTATTAAAGTCATCGAATTGTATTTTTTAATTGAACACAAATATAAAAGTTACAAAGTTGCAAAGTTGCAAAGTTGCAAAGTTTTTTAATCATAATTTTTATACTTTGAAACTTTGTATCTTTGGAACTAAGCAACTAAAAAATGAACTTCTTAGCACACATATATCTGTCGGGCGATAACGATTTTATCAAAATTGGCAATTTCATGGCCGATGGTATTAGAGGAAATGACTACATGCATTTTCCTGAAGAAGTGAAAAAAGGGATTATTTTACACCGACATATAGATACTTTTACCGATGCTAATCTAATTTACAGAAAAAGCAAGCACCGACTTCACGAGAAGTATGGTCACTACGCTGGTGTGATTATGGATATTTTGTACGATCATTTTTTGGCTAAAAACTGGAGTAATTATTCTGACGTTCCTTTGGAAGATTATGCCGCTCGTTTTTACAAATCTCTAGAAGACAATTACGATATTCTGACTGAAAAAACCAAAGGAATGATGCCGTATATGATGGAAAGAAACTGGTTGGTGAGTTATGGTACCATCGCTGGAATTGAAATGATTTTATTCCAAATGGATTATCGCACCAAGCATCGAGCGCACATGCAGGAAGCTATAACAGAATTACAGGAATTTTATCATGAATTTGAAGAAGAATTTACTTTATTTTTTGAAGAACTAAGAGATTTTTCTAAAAGTAAATTGAACGATTTATAAAAATTCACTTTGAATCTATTATCAGAATAAACTGCAAAATCTGTACCTTTGTGTTTTGCCAAAACTATGCTAGATACCGAAGACACTATTGAAGTTATTGGTGCCAGAGTGCACAATCTCAAAAACATTGATATTTCTATTCCTCGCGAAAAACTGGTGGTTATCACTGGGCTTTCGGGTTCGGGGAAATCGTCTTTGGCTTTCGATACTATTTATGCCGAAGGTCAACGTCGTTATATAGAAACATTTTCGGCCTATGCACGTCAGTTCTTAGGTGGATTAGAACGTCCCGATGTTGATAAAATTGATGGACTGTCTCCTGTAATTGCCATCGAACAAAAAACTACCAGTAAAAGCCCTCGTTCTACTGTAGGAACCATTACTGAAATTTACGATTTCTTGCGTTTGCTTTTTGCGCGTGCCGGTGACGCTTACAGTTACAACACAGGCGAAAAAATGGTTTCGTATTCCGATGAGCAAATCAAAAGTCTTATTACCGAAAATTTCTTGGGTAAAAGAATCAACATCCTTGCTCCTGTCATTCGTGCCAGAAAAGGACATTATGCCGAATTGTTCCAACAAATTACCAAGCAAGGTTTTCTAAAAGTCCGTGTGAATGGCGAAGTTCAGGATTTAATTACCGGAATGAAATTGGATCGATACAAAACCCATGACATTGAAATTGTTGTAGATCGATTGATGGTTGAAAAATCTGCAGAAAGCGAAAAAAGATTGTCCGAAAGCATTCATACTGCCATGTATCACGGTGAAAATGTATTGATGATTTTAGATCAAGACACGAATGAAATACGTTATTTCAGTCGAAATTTAATGTGTCCGACGACTGGAATTTCGTACCAAAATCCGGAACCGAATTTGTTCTCTTTCAATTCCCCAAAAGGCGCTTGCGAACATTGCAACGGACTAGGAACGATCAACGAAATTAACGTTAAGAAAATAATCCCCAATCCGAAATTATCCATTAAAAATGGAGGTTTTGCTCCACTTGGCGAATACAAATCGTCCTGGATTTTCAAGCAATTGGAAACCATTGGTGAAAAATATGAATTCAAATTAACCGATGCTATCGAAACCATTTCTGAGGAAGCAATGGAAATGATTTTGAATGGTGGAAAAGAAAAATTTTCTATCACATCCAAAACCGCAGGAGTTACTAAAGAATATAAAATTGATTTTGAAGGGATTTCCAATTTCATCAAAACGCAACACGATGAAAGTAACTCAACTACATTAAAGCGTTGGGCAAAAGATTTCATGGACGAAGTCAAATGTCCGGAATGTGAAGGTTCAAGGCTAAAAAAAGAAGCACTTTATTTTAAAATTAACGATAAAAATATTGCCGATTTATCTGGAATGGATATTTCAGATTTGACCAATTGGTTTGATGGTTTAGACCAACATTTATCTGAAAAACAAAAAACCATTGCGATTGAAGTCGTAAAAGAAATCAAAGACCGACTGCACTTTTTAGTGAATGTAGGTTTAGAATATTTGGCTTTAAGCCGAAGTTCAAAATCACTTTCGGGTGGCGAAGCACAACGCATTCGTTTGGCGACACAAATTGGTTCGCAACTGGTTGGTGTATTGTATATTTTGGACGAGCCAAGTATTGGTTTACATCAAAGAGACAACGAAAAACTGATTCATTCATTGGAACAATTGCGTGACATTGGTAACTCAGTTATTGTAGTGGAACACGACAAAGACATGATTGAACGTGCCGATTATGTGATTGATATTGGTCCAAAAGCAGGAAAATTTGGTGGAGAAATCATCAGCAAAGGAACTCCGAAAGAAATATTGGAGCAGCATACTATTACAGCGATGTACCTGAATGGCGAAATGAAAATTGAAGTTCCTGAGAAACGTCGTGAAGGCAACGGAAAATCATTGAAGCTTACTGGAGCAACAGGAAATAATTTAAAAAATGTCTCCATTGAATTGCCGTTAGGAAAACTGATTTGTGTGACCGGAGTTTCAGGAAGTGGAAAATCGACATTGATTAATGAGACGCTCTACCCTATTTTGAACGCCTATTATTTTAATGGCGTCAAAAAACCGCAACCGTACAAAAAGATTGAAGGTTTAGAACATATCGACAAAGTCATTGATATTGATCAAAGCCCAATTGGAAGAACACCACGTTCGAATCCGGCGACTTATACTGAAGTTTTTACCGAAATTCGTAGTTTGTTTACCATGACTCCTGAAAGTATGATTCGTGGATATAAAGCGGGACGTTTTAGTTTTAATGTTTCAGGTGGACGTTGCGAAACCTGTGAAGGTTCAGGAGTGAGAACTATTGAAATGAGTTTTCTACCTGATGTGTATGTAGAATGTGAAACTTGTCAAGGAAAACGTTTTAATAGAGAAACACTGGAAATTCGTTACAAAGGAAAATCAATTTCAGATGTGTTGAATATGACAGTGGACGAAGCGGTTCCGTTCTTTGAAAACATCCCTAAAATACATAGAAAAGTAAAAACGATTCAGGACGTTGGTTTAGGTTATATTACTTTAGGTCAGCAAAGTACTACACTCTCGGGCGGAGAAGCGCAACGTATCAAATTAGCTACTGAGCTATCTAAAAAAGACACTGGAAATACGTTCTACATTATGGACGAACCTACAACTGGTTTACACTTTGAAGATATCAGAGTATTGATGGATGTGATTAATAAATTGGTAGACAAAGGAAATTCTGTATTGATTATTGAACACAATATGGACGTGATTAAGCTGGCGGATTACATTATTGACATTGGTTACGAAGGCGGAAAAGGTGGCGGAGAAGTCGTTGCCAAAGGTACTCCCGAAGAAATTGTGAAAAATAAAAAAAGCTACACGGCTCAATTTCTAAAAAAAGAATTACTTTAGCAGGCTGTTTTTTAGCCCCGATAGAAGTGGAAATCCTTTTTATCTCGTCAGTTCGAGTGTTTTTGTGAAGTGCAACGGAACAAAAATGTATCGAGAACAAGAGATAAAAAGATTGCAACGAATAGCGGGAAACAGCTCCTAAAAAAATATAAAATAGATAAAAAATGAGATTAGAAGATTTTGATAATGATGAGGATAAAGTAATCCAAGACAAACTAAAACAAAAAACTTGGAATGAGATAAGAACCAACGACTCGTGGGCCATTTTTAAAATTATGTCGGAGTTTGTAAATGGATACGAAACGATGGCTAGAATTGGGCCTTGCGTGTCTATTTTTGGTTCGGCAAGAACAAAACCAGAGGATAAATACTATTTATTAGCTGAAAAAATTGCTTACAAAATCAGTAAAGCTGGTTACGGTGTGATTACTGGTGGTGGACCTGGTATTATGGAGGCGGGTAATAAAGGCGCACATCGTGGTGAAGGAACGTCAGTAGGTTTGAATATTGAATTACCTTTCGAGCAACATTTTAACCCTTATATCGACAAGGATAAAAACTTAAATTTTGATTATTTCTTCGTGCGTAAAGTAATGTTCGTGAAGTATTCGCAAGGATTTGTGGTGATGCCAGGAGGTTTTGGGACTTTGGACGAATTGTTTGAAGCTATTACTTTGATTCAAACGAAAAAGATTGGAAAATTCCCTATCATATTAGTAGGTTCAAGTTTTTGGGCAGGATTAATGGAATGGGTTAAAACCGTAATGATTGAACAAGAAAAAACGGTAAGTCCAGGAGATTTAGATTTGATTAAAATCGTTGATACGGAAGACGAAGTTGTGGAAGCGTTGGATAATTTCTATAAAAAATACAATTTAAGTCCGAACTTCTAAAAAATAAAAAAAAACTCTCTGTTCATACCAGAGAGTTTTCTTTTTGCAACCAAACAAAATATAAATTCATTTATTAACTACTTAATAGATGGAATAGTTTTGAAAAGGTTGCGTGGGTTGAAAAAAAAACGCCTCAATTGAGGCGTTTTTTTATGACTTATTCTAATCTTTAATTTTTAACAAACTTCGTGTTTGAAGTTCCTTTATCTGAATTGATTTTGATGAAATAATTTCCAGTTGTTAAACTCGAAACATCTATAGATTTTGTGTTTTGAGCATTTGGTATTACTAAAATTAACTGTCCTAAAGTATTGTAAATAGAAACCGATTGCACTTTAATGTTTTCTTTAGACGATAAATTTAAAGTGTTATTTACTGGATTTGGATAAACAGTAAAATAATTGGAGAATTCAAAATTCTGTACGCTTAACGCTTGAATCGTTGTCGAAGCTGTATTGGTTACAATTGGAAAATTATAATCAAAATAAATGCTGGCATTGTTTGTAAAAGTATCTCCTACAACTAATGTTGGTTTCGTTTTAATTTTAAAAGCAATATAACCGTCATTGTTGGCATCATCAAATGGCAAATTGATGTTTTCAAAAATAAATTCAACTTTATTTCCTGCAGTGATGTTGGTTACAAACGAGTGACTTCCTTTGATAGGAACAATAGAATTCACATCGAATTTTGCCGTATCAATCATATCTTTCACGACAATGTTTTGTGCTGGAAAAGTTCCGGTATTTTCAAAACGAATCATGTAATGCACATACTCTCCTACTTTTTCTGGAGACATTATATTGCCTTCTAAACAGGTTTTATCGTTAGGGTCATACGAACCCACAACAGTTTGGTTGTAATTGAAAATGTTATCATTTGGTAAATCATCGGTCTCAGCTGAATTAATGTTAACCATATAGTTTAAAACATCTCCATTATTTACAGCTGGTGTTTCCACAGGAGAATTTACATTTAGAGTAATGGTAATTTCTTTTGATTCGAAAGGCAATAAGTTTATAAAATCCCAAGATAGATTATTTAGCACTTGTGTGGTCGCTGCAGGATTTGAAGTTACCAAATCTAAAACTGCATCGTTAAAAGTCAAACTCACCGTTCCAGACTGGGTAACATTCCCTTTGTTTTTATAAATTACTCTATAAATCGCATCGAATCCAGGTCTAGCTGGAACTAATGGCAACATTGAAATTTCTAAATCAGGATGTACTCCGTTTGGAGTAATGCAAAAATTTTGAGTAAATGGACTGCTTTGCGTTGGAAAATCTACAATAACATTAGACTGAGAAATATTGAAATAGTTTGGATTTTCTAATACTGGTGTGATAGTGTGTGTTCCTGCTAAAACTGGAATTGAGTAACTTCCTGAAGTATTAGAAATTATTGAACCTGTCACCGTTCCATCAGTAATTGAATATTTAAAATTTGAAATGAATAAATTACTTGGATTACAACCATTATTATTTATATCGAATTTAGTATTTCCTTGAATGGTATAAAAAGTTCCGCCGGGAGTAAAAGAACAATAAGAGTTTACATGACAATTGGTGTAACCATTTTGATCAATTAACGTTTGCACTCTTTCAATCTGAAATTCATCAGCACAGATATATTGTAAATTTGGGCAATTATCAATATACATACTTTCTTCACTTCCGTTATGTACATTAAAATTTGACAAATTAGGATTATTAGAACAATTTAATTCATTAAGAATATTAGAATTACTTATATCTAATGATATTATTTGAGTATTTTGACAATTTAAAGTAAATAAATTAAAATTATTACTTATATCTAATAAAGTCAAAGGGTTATTGCTACATTCAAAATAATCTAAATGAGTTAAATTATTTACATCTATCGATGCGAGTTCATTAAAACTACAATTTAATTGTGTACAATTTGTATTATTTAAAACCAATGATGTTAGCTGATTATTACTGCAATTTAATTGTACAAACTGATTTAAATTATTAATAATTAATGATGATAACAGATTATTGTTACAGTATAGAGCTTTGCAGTTAGTTAAATTATCAATACCTAATGATGTTAATTGATTGTTGCTACAACTTAAAATTTCCAAAGAAGTTAAATTATCCAGATTTAATGATGCAAATTGATTGTAATCACAAGCTAAAGATTTCAGATTCGGTATATTATTTATTCCTAATGATGATAAATTATTTTTTTGTAAATATAATTCCTCCAAATTAATTAATCCTGTAAAATTAACACTTGTAAGTTCACTGTCATCACAATATATTCCATTAAGATTAACTAAACCCGTTATACTCAAATTTGTTAATAAAGTATTTGAACAATTCAAATATTCTAAATTGCTCAAATTATTTACATCTAATGTTACTAAAGGATTATTAAAACATTCCAAGGATTTAAGGTTATTGTTTAAACTTACTGATGTAATTTGATTATTCTCACACATTAATTTTTCAAGATTAATTAGTCCCGAAACATCCAAAGAACTCAATAGATTCTGTCCACATGACAAGTAAATTAGATTTGGCATAAGTGGAAAACTTAATGAGGATATTTGATTACTTCCACAAGACAATTCTGTTAAATTAGTAAAGTATGAAATTCCAACTAATGATGTGATATTTCCATTTCCACCCACACTTAAACGTTTTACTTGTAATGCTTCATTCTCTTCAATTTCACCATTAGAATTTGCATCAATTTTAAAATAGTCATCGTCTAAATTCCTTGCAATAATATTATTAGGACCTGCCAATAACAATTTCGCCTTAAAATTCGCATCAGGAATATTTATAATTTGTGCGTTAGTGTTAAAACAAAATAAAAGGAATAAAAAGTAGATTTTTTTCATGGATACAGATGGATTACTTCGTAAAGATATAAAAAAGATTCAGGTGGATCTTTTTAACCTAAAACTATGTTTTACAAAAATTTTCTTATAAAAAAACGCCCCAATTGAGGCGTTTTTTTTTATGACTTTATTTGCTGAAATTTAAAAGGCAACATTCCATCTTGGCAAACGATTGTTTTCATCAAGAAAGTTTTGCAACATCTGTCCTTCTAAAAAAGTTGGGATTGTTTTGTTTTTATCATTGAAAGTATCGAACCAATGCACTTCTAGCGCAGCGATATTTTCTTTTTTCATTTGTGCTGGCCAAGAGTATTTACGACCGGTTTTAGCAAATTGGTGACCGTTTACAATTTTGTCATACAATCCGCCGCTTTTACTTTTTAACGTTCCGTCATTTTGAATTGTTCCGGTAGAACCTACCATGATTAATTCTTTTTCTTCTCCAGCAACCGTGTAAACCATAAAAATACCAGCAGTTTCAGGTGCGTTACAAACTTCCTCTAAATTATTTTCTGTGGTTAAAGTAAAACTTTTGGTTACTTTAAACTTTTTTAATTCTTTATACATCTTCTTTTCTGTATTTGTCGATTTGTATTTTATTGCTAAAACCAAATCTTTATTAATAAAAAAACTCCGTCTCGTTTATTCAACCAGACGGAGCTTTGGAATTTTTTATTTGTAGATTGCTTCGTTGCCTCGCAATGACTATCCAAGTACTTCTTTTACTTTCATACCAATTTCAGCTGGAGAATCTACTACGTGGATTCCGCACTCTCTCATGATACGTTTTTTAGCTTCCGCTGTATCGTCAGCACCACCAACAATAGCACCTGCGTGACCCATTGTTCTTCCTTTTGGAGCAGTTTCACCAGCGATGAAACCAACCACTGGTTTACGGTTACCGTCAGCTTTTACCCAATGAGCAGCATCAGCTTCTAATTGACCACCAATTTCACCAATCATTACGATACATGCAGTTTCTGGGTCGTTCATTAACAATTCAACCGCTTGTTTTGTTGTAGTTCCAATAATTGGATCTCCACCAATACCAATTGCAGTTGTGATTCCTAAACCTTGTTTTACAACTTGGTCAGCCGCTTCATACGTTAAAGTTCCTGATTTAGAAACGATACCAACAGTTCCTTTTTTGAATACAAAACCTGGCATGATACCTACTTTTGCTTCACCTGGTGTAATTACACCTGGACAGTTTGGACCAATTAAACGACAGTTTTTATCTTTTATATAATCATTAGCTTTAATCATATCTGCAACAGGAATTCCTTCAGTAATTGCAATAATTACTTTGATTCCAGCGTCAGCAGCTTCCATAATAGCGTCAGCAGCAAAAGCTGGTGGAACGAAAATGATAGTAGTATCAGCACCTGCTTTTTCAACAGCGTCTTTTACTGTGTTAAAAACAGGACGATCTAAATGCATTGTCCCTCCTTTTCCTGGAGTTACACCACCTACAACGTTTGTTCCGTATTCAATCATTTGAGAAGCGTGGAAAGTTCCTTCGCTACCTGTAAATCCCTGAACGATTATTTTTGAATCTTTATTGACTAAAACACTCATGATATTTGTTTATATAGTTTATTTTTTTTGTGTTGCAAAAGTAAGCTTTTGAAATGTACTTTGAAATTATTTACTTAAATTAATTTAACTCAATTGACTCATTTGGAATCCACGGTATAATTTTCCGTCTTTTAGTTCCCAAATTACCATAAAATGTGCTAAAATCATTTCCTCTCTCGGATTCTCAATTGTTTTTATATAGTGGCTATAACGAACAGTAACAGTATCATTTTCTTCCAACAAATGAGTGATATGTATTCTAGAAGAATGATAGGCTTTGTTCATCTGGTTAACAATGTTTACCATTTCTTCTCTGTTCATTTGAAGAAATCCTTTACTGCTATTCCAGTCTAATGTAACATCAGGATGCATAAATGAATCCATTAATACACTGTCAAGAAAAACATTAGATTTATAAAAATTTTTAACGATTTCTTTAGCCTTCATTTTTAGTTAATTTGTTAAGTAATTCGGGGAGTTTTTTAAGATTTGCTAGTTGTTTCAATTTTTCACGAGATTCTTCTACAGGTGTTCCAAAATAAGATTTACCACCTTCAATTGATTTGGTAACCCCGGTTTGTCCCATCACTACTGCTTTTGAACCAATGGTAATTCCGCTAGTGGTTCCAACTTGTCCCCAAAGCGTCACCTCATCTTCAATCACAACGCAACCTGCAATTCCGGTTTGTGAGGCAATTAGGCATTTTTTTCCAATTACAGTATCGTGACCAACATGTACTTGATTATCAATTTTTGTTCCTGCACCAATAGTGGTATCTCCTGTAACTCCTTTATCGATAGTACAAAGTGCACCAATACCAACATTATCTTCAATAACAACTCGACCACCAGAAATTAACTGATCGAAACCATCAGGGCGTTTTTTATAATAAAAAGCGTCGGCTCCTAAAATTGTTCCTGCGTGAATTATCACATTATCACCAATTATAGTGTTGTCGTAAATAGAAACATTAGAATGAATCAAACAATTTTTACCAATTACTACATTGTTTCCAACGAAAGAATTGGGTTGAATGATTGTCCCTACTCCTATTTTAGCCGAAGCCGAAACAGCAACATTCGAAGCTTGAAATGGTCTGAAATGATTCGTCAATTTATTAAAATCACGAAACGGATCGTCAGAAATTAGTAAAGCTTTACCTTCTGGACAATCGACAGATTTATTAATTAAAACTATCGTTGCAGCAGACTGTAAAGCTTTATCGTAATATTTTGGATGATCAACAAACACAATATCTCCGGGTTCCACGACATGAATTTCATTCATGCCAAGAACTTGAAAATTTTCATTTCCAACGAATTCACAACCAATAATAGTTGCAATTTCTTTTAAAGTATGTGCTTGTGTAAATTTCATTATTATTCTTTTACACGTTCCATGTAAGAACCTGTAGCA
>JASLID010000035.1 GCA_030153045.1 Flavobacterium sp. | reverse complement strand
ATTACCAACAACTCCTTTAGTAAATGGTATGATTTATTATGCTTCGCAAATAGATCCGGTAAATGGTTGTGAAAGTTCAATTCGTTTGGCCGTTACGGTTCAAATAAATGATGGAGCTACACCAACAACTAACGATACGACTCAAGAATTTTGTTTATTATCAAACCCAACGGTTGCTAATCTTCAGGTTAACCAAAGTGGGGTAACTTGGTACGATGCTGCTACTAATGGAAATGCATTATTACCAACAACTCCTTTAGTAAATGGTATGATTTATTATGCTTCGCAAATAGATCCGGTAAATGGATGTGAAAGTTCAATTCGTTTAGCTGTTACAGTTCAGATAAACGGTGGAGCTACGCCAACGACAAATGATATGAGTCAGGAGTTTTGTTCATCAAATAATCCGACAATTGCCAATATTCAAGTTAATGAAAGCGGCATTACTTGGTATGATGCTCTAACTGGCGGTAATATTCTTCCTCCAAGTACACTTTTAGTAAACGGAGCAACATATTATGCGTCATTAATTGATGTGGTTACAGGCTGTGCAAGTTCAATTCGTCTTGCAGTTACAATCCAATTTTATGCAGGCACACCTGTTACAATAACTGGAGGAACACCAACAATATGTATTAATAACCAGGCCACTTATACAACTACAGCTGGAATGACTAATTATATTTGGACAATTACCGGTGCAGGCTCAATTGTTACAGGAGGTACTTCTATAGATAATTCTGTAACAATTTCTTGGAATCAAACAGGGAATGGATCAGTAAGCGTTTCTTATACGAATCAATTTGGTTGTAGCGGAAACAATTCAGCACCTTTTAATTTGGTTATCAATTCTTGTTCAAATCTAACCCTTACAAAAACAGCTGATACTATGACTCCTTTTGTTGGTGATAATGTTGTTTTTACTATTACAGTGAGTAATGGTGGTTCATCTCCATCGAATAATGTTATTGTAAATGAACAAATCCAATCTGGATTTCAGTTTCTAAATGCTACTGCAACAAATGGAACTTATAATCCAACCACAGGAATTTGGACTATTCCAGTTTTAAATGGAAATGAAACAGCAATACTTACAATTACGGTTAAAGTCTTGTTTGAAGGTAGTTACAATAATGTCGCTGCTATTGAAGGAGGAACTGTAGCCGCCATTTCATTAGAACCAATGTGCTTGGTTGTTTTTAATGAGTTTACGCCAAATGAAGACGGTTCTAACGATTTCTTTAATATTAAATGCGTAGAGGAATATCCGCATAATAAATTAGAAGTTTATAATCGATACGGAAATCTTGTTTACAATACAAATGGTTATAAAAACACTTGGAAAGGAATTGCAAACGTTAACGGAACTTTTAACGGAAAAGAATTGCCTTCAGGAACTTATTATTATGTATTCGATATAGGAGATTCACAAGGTGTAAAAACCGGCTGGTTGTATATCATGAGATAATTTAATGCAGAAAGTTTATTCTAAACCACAAATATATAGTGTATGAAACTAAATATAAAAGAAATAGCTACCACGTACTTTTTGCTAGGATTATTCTTTACAAGTAGTATTATAAAAGCACAACAAAATCCCGAATATACCCAGTATATGTATAATACGATCACCGTCAATCCGGGTTATACCGGATCGACGGGATCTCTAGAAGCTAATTTATTACTCCGAAAACAATGGGTTGAACTTGAGGGAGCGCCTCAAACAGGAACGTTTGGGATTCATGCGCCATTAAGAAATCAAAAAATCGGACTTGGGTTAAATATCATTGCTGATCAATTAGGCCCTTCTAGCGAACAATTTGTAACAGGTAATTTTTCCTATACCATTGAGGCCAGTTATCAAACCAAATTAGCCTTCGGACTAAAAGCGGGAGCTAGAATGCTTAATGTCGATTGGACAAAAGGAAGGTTTTACGACAACGACGATGTTTTACTAAATAATAATATCGACAATAAAATTATGCCCTTAGTAGGAGCAGGCTTGTATTTATATTCCGAAAAATGGTATGTAGGATTATCAGCACCCAACTTTATGCGATATGATTATTACGATGATATTAAGGAGTCTATTGTGTCTGATAGAATGCATTATTACTTTATGACGGGTTATGTTTTTGATATTTCCGATAATTTAAAATTTAAACCATCATTATTAGTAAAAGCCGTTAGTGGATCTCCTTGGACAGGTGATATTTCTGCCAACTTTTTGCTTCAAGAAAAAGTCACTTTAGGTGCCGCTTATCGTTGGGATGATTCGACGAGTGCTTTGGTAGGATTTCAAATTTCAAAAAGCTTTTTTGCCGGATATGCTTTTGACTATACATTGTCTAAACTCACGAAATACAACGATGGATCTCACGAAATTATCCTTCGTTATCAATTACCTCAAAAAACAACTGCGATAAAATCTCCACGATTCTTCTAATTAAAAAAAGCCAATATGAAGAGAATAATTACCTTCTGTCTATTGTTTTGCCTGACCATTTCATTTGCTCAGCAAAAACTTAAAAGAGCTAATAACTTATTTAAAGAAATGCAATATGTTGAGGCTGCAAAAACATATGAAGAATATTTGGAGAAAGAACCAAATCCTTCTATCGAAGCAGTGACTCAAATTGCCGACACCTATTATTTTTTGGACAATCCTAGGAAAGCACTAACATGGTACCAGAAACTATATGAACTCCAGGGACAAACGCTTTCGGATACTTATTTTATTCGTTATACACAATCATTACGAGGTGTTCGAGATTATGATAAAGCCAATGAAATTACTAAAGAAGTACTCAGAAAAAAAGGAGATGCTAAACAAACAAATCATTTTCTTCGTCATAAAAGATATAATGATAGCTTGGCATCACAACCTTCTTTGTTTAAGATTAAAACAGTAGGAGTAAATAGTTCAAAGTCTGATTTTGGAACCACATTTTACGGAAATCAACTTGTTTATTCATCCAGTAAAGACACCACAAAGTTTCGTGAAAAACTGTATTCATGGAATCAACAGCCATTTTTAGAACTCTATGTGGCCGATAGAAATATTACTACAGGTGAACTTTTTAACGAACTATTCTTTTTAGAAGATATTCGTTCACAATATCACGATGCCACAGTTGCTTTTACGCCCGATTTAAAAACAATCTACTATACTACCAATACGCTTAAAAGAAAAAAATTGCAAAACGATGGAGGCGGAATAAATAATTTTCAAATTTTGAGAGGAACCATCGAAAATGGAAAAGTAACAAAAACCGAAAAAATGGTTTTCAATAGCTTGGAATATAGTGTAGGTCATCCCGCACTAAGTCCGGATGGGAAATGGTTGTTTTTTGTTTCCGATATGCCAGGCGGGTTAGGAGAAACTGATATTTATGTTGCCGAAATTTTTTCTGATGGAAATTTGAATTCACCTCAAAATTTAGGACCAACAATCAATACGCCTGGAAGAGAAATGTTTCCATATTATTCCAATGGAATTTTATATTTTTCGTCAGATGGTCATTATGGCTACGGCGGTTTAGATGTTTTAGAAAGCAAACACAATGGAAAACTCAATTTCTCAGAGCCTAAAAATCTTGGTGAGCCTATAAATAGTAACAAAGACGATTTTTCTTTTATTATTGATGTAGAATCTAAATATGGATATTTTTCGTCCAACAGAGAAACTGGAAAAGGAGATGACGATATTTATTATTTTACCAAAGCCAAAGCTCCATGCAATCAAGTTGTTTCAGGAAAAGTTATTAATTCTAAATCCAAACTCAATTTGGAAGGCGCTACCGTAAAAGTTTTCGATTCCTTCGGAGATTTGAAAGCTGAGGTGACTTCACATGCTAACGGTAGTTATCAAGTCACAATCCCTTGTGGAGGAACGTATCGTTTTGTGGCATCAAAACCAAATTATACAACTCAGGAAAAACAAGTTACAACTGGGCTGAATAATCGTGGAGAAATAAAAGATGTTGACTTTGAATTGGCAAATCTCGAAGATTTTACTGTCAAAGAAGGTAAAAACGAAAAAATAGACATCAACTCTATTTTCTTTGAATATGATAAGTGGGATATAACACCACAAGCTGTTACCGAATTGGATAAGGTGGTGTATGTAATGAATGCTTTTCCGAAAGTTAAAATTAGAATAGAATCACACACAGATTCGAGAGGTAAAGATGCTTATAATATTAAGCTTTCTGATAACAGGGCTAAATCGACTCAAACATACATCATATCGAAAGGAATTGATCCAAGCCGAATTGAGAGTGCTATTGGTTATGGCGAAATGAGACTAAAAAATAAATGCAAGAACGGAGTAAAATGTACAGAAGAAGAACACTTTATAAACCGCCGTTCCGATTTTATTATTACCGAAAAATAATTTTATTTGACTTGTTATTCAGTTAGATAGGCGAATGAATGTTTGCCTATCTAACTTTTATTTTTAACGCTATTAACCTTAACATTTAACAAAAGCTACGGAAAAACCATACAAAAAAACCATAGAAAAACAGACCTTTACAATAATATATTAATGCAGATTGAAATTTTCAAATACCACTAAGTTTTTAGTGATAGACAAGCTTTTAACCTTGCATCATATCACGAAAAATGAAAACAAATTTGCAAAAACTAGACAAAAAAGCTAAAATTAGTTTGTTGACTTCAACACTGGTTTTAGCTGTTTTTGTAATATTTGTTTTTAATGTTTTGTTTTCAACGGTTTATTTTTTGGAATTAATAAAAAACCCAGATTTTGAAACCATTAACGTGTCTTTTAAAGAGGGGTTTTATGCCATAAATGAAAAAAAAGTGGGAGTCTCTATCTTCTTCAATATGATAGGAATTCTAATAGTATGGTTTTTAATGCTTTCTCACACACTAAAAAGTATCAACAAATCAGTTAATTATATTTTCTTATAATTAATTAGTAATAGAAAGATCTTGTCTGTTATATTTCATTTTCCGTAAAACACGCATTACTTCTTTAAAATTCAAAAAAGTCTGAGGATAAGGCTTCAGTAGTAACTTCGCGTCAATTAGTCTTTGTTTTGCATTTTCGAATCCATTCAAATAACAAAGCATAAAAGTAGAAGGGAGATTTTCTAAATCTTTGATATCTCGGTCGCTTAAAGTAAATCCCTTTTCCATTTTTTCTAACAATGATTTGTTTGAATTATAAATATGATGCAACACTTTTTTATTGAATTCTGGCGGTTCAAACAACATGATGTTTTCCATTTTATAATAGCCATTGTCAAAAAAAGTAATGGTTACTTTTTCAAGAGGATAATAACTGGTCTTGTCATTTAGTCCAAGTGAAATATACTCTGTTATAATAAATGAATTTTCATTAAACTCAATGGTAACTTCATCCTGAGCCGAATAAAAGAGTTTAATTTGTTCGTTTATCAATTCAATATCTACTCTGTAAAAATAAGTGTTATCACGAATTTTTTTCTTGTTTCCTGCCCAACAAACCACAAATAATTCTTTAAAAACCTGATAATTGGTATGCATGTCTTTGTGTCTAACATTCATAAAATCAAGCACGCCATCAAGCGTATGAGCAATACTGTTTCGGGAATTATTTTCAATGCTAATTACCGTTTCTATATTTTGTTTCGAATACGGAACTTTATCATCTGTTGGTGAAGTATTACTACCCACTCTAACAAAGGTTGTATTGGCTACTATGGTATGAATTCCTTTTTTAAAAAAAGAAGTTTTATGATTGGGTTTAATGGTTACCAAGCCAATTACTTTGTCTTTAGGTAAATTAGGAAAAGGAACATTTTCATATTGAATTTTGGGTGGATTTTCTAAAAAGGCATTGACTAAATTTTGAATTCTACTATCGTCAAAAAAATCATCGCCAACAATTTCATTATCTTGGTCTTCTACACCTACAACTATGTACGAATTATTATTCGGGTTAGAGTTAGATAAGGCACAAATGTGTTTTAAGAACTTAGCTTTGCCTTCTCGGGTATGTAAATTCAACTGTCGCTTTTTATCATAAAAACTACACTCATCATTGTGAGCCAGTAGGTTTTTAATTAGAAGGCGCTTGTTAATCATGGCGGTTATTTCTTTCAGTTCTTAAAAATAGTAAAACTAATTCACAAACTATCCTTAAAAATAGCGCTTTAGATTAACATTTAACGCATTATTAACATCAAAAAACTAATTAAATATTCAATTTGCATCGTATTAAAATAGATATTAATTTCACGGCTTTAAAATTTTGAAAATGGAAGAAAATACAACGACTTTAGACATTAGAGCGATTAATGAAAAAATTGAGAGAGAAAGTGCTTTTATAGACCTTCTTACCATGGAGATGAACAAAGTAATTGTCGGACAAAAACATATGATTGAAAGATTGCTTATTGGTCTTTTAGGACAAGGGCATATTTTACTGGAAGGTGTTCCCGGATTAGCAAAAACATTAGCCATTAATACCTTAGCACAAGCAGTGCATGGTTCTTTCAGCCGTATTCAGTTTACTCCTGATTTGTTGCCTGCTGATGTTGTAGGAACTATGATTTACAATATCAAACAGAATGAGTTTTCTATCAAAAAAGGGCCCATTTTTGCCAATTTCGTTCTTGCCGATGAGATTAACCGTGCGCCAGCCAAAGTACAATCGGCACTTTTGGAAGCCATGCAGGAAAAACAAGTGACTATTGGCGATACAACTTTCAAATTAGACAAACCTTTTTTGGTTTTGGCTACTCAAAATCCAATCGAACAAGAGGGGACATATCCGTTACCAGAAGCACAAGTCGATCGTTTTATGCTTAAAACGGTTATCGATTATCCTAAAATGGAAGACGAAAGATTAGTAATCCGTCAAAATCTAAACGGTGGATTCACTAAGGTAAACCCTGTAGTTTCTGTAGACCAAATTCTACGTGCTCAAGAAGCCGTTCGTGAAGTATACATGGACGAAAAAATTGAAAAATACATTCTAGATATCATTTTTGCCACTCGTTATCCTGAAAAATACAAATTAGAAAGCCTAAAACCATTAATCAGTTTCGGAGCTTCACCACGTGGAAGTATCAATTTGGCTAACGCAGCAAAATGTTACGCTTTTATCAAACGTCGTGGATACGTAATTCCAGAAGATGTACGTGCCGTAGTTCACGATGTATTACGTCACAGAATTGGAGTGACTTACGAAGCGGAAGCTGAAAACATCACTTCAGTGGAAATCATCAACAAAATCGTAAACGAAATAGAAGTTCCTTAATCAGTTTCACTACAATGGATACCAAGGAATTACTTAAAAAAGTTCGAAAAATAGAAATCAAAACCCGAAGATTGAGCGATCATATCTTTTCGGGCGAATACCATACGTCTTTCAAAGGACGCGGAATGACTTTCTCAGAAGTGCGTCAGTACCAATTTGGCGATGACGTGCGTGCTATTGATTGGAACGTTACCGCTCGTTACAACGAGCCTTACATCAAGGTTTTTGAGGAAGAGCGTGAACTGACCATGATGTTGATGGTTGATATTTCAGGTTCAGAAAAATTCGGAACCAAAAATCAACCTAAAAGCGAAATCGTAACTGAAATTGCAGCTACCATGGCGTTTTCGGCCACACAAAACAACGATAAAATTGGTTTGATTTTATTTTCCGATGAAATCGAATTGTACATTCCGCCCAAAAAAGGGAAATCACACGTGTTGAGAATCATTCGTGAATTGATTGAGTTTAAACCAAAAAGCAACAAAACCAATATTTCGCAAGCGTTAAAATTCTTGTCAGGAACACAAAAAAAGAAAGCCATAGTGTTTATGATTTCTGATTTTATTACCGATGATGATTACGAAAAAACATTGAAAATTGCTGGAAAAAAACACGACATTACTGGTGTTCGCGTGTACGATATTCGTGAAGAAAAAATGCCAAATATAGGTTTAGTTCCCATGCAAGATGCTGAATCTGGCGAAACGCAATGGGTCAATACCAATTCAGCTTCGGTACGTTTGCAATACGAAAAATACTATAACAGCAAGGTAGATTATTTCAAAGATATCTTTTCAAAATGTGGCTCAGGTACGGTAAGTACTCGTGTGGACGAAAGTTATGTTAAAAAACTTTTAGGCTATTTTAAATCGAGATAAACAAACCCAACAGGTTTAAAATTAATAATGAAAAACAAGTTTTACTTTATACTATTTCTAATTTCTTCCCTAAGTTTTGCCCAAACAAAACAATTGGAAGTTTCTATAGATACTACCAAAAACAAAATTGGAGCACAATTCACCTTAACGCTCAAAGCCAAAGTAAATGCAACTTCAAAAGTCAATTTTCCCGATGCTAAAAATTTTGGAAAATTAGAAGTCATCGAATCGTATCCCATTGATACGATCAAAGAAGATTCGCGTTACGAATTGATTAAAAAATACGGATTGACTCAATTTGATTCAGGAAAGTATGTTATTCCAAGAATTCCGGTTCTTATCGATAGTAGACCTGTGTATTCGGACAGTATTAAAGTGGAAGTTTTCAATATCAAAGTTGATACCTTAAAACAAAAAATGTTCGACATCAAACCCATCATTCAGGTTGAAAAACCAATGGGTGACTGGTGGAAATATCTTATCGGATTTGTATTGCTTTTGGTACTAGGGTTTTTAGGTTATTTTCTTTGGAAAAAATACAGGAAAGTACCTGAAAAAGCCATTGTTTACAATTCACCAATCGAAAAAGCAACCAGTTTGCTTCAATTACTAGAAAACAAACATTTACTAGAAAAAGGAGAAGTCAAAGAATATTATTCAGAACTAACGGATATTGCTCGAGATTACATTGAAGAAGCAATTGAAATTCCGGCGAAAGAAAGCACCACTTCTGAATTGATTGTAGCGCTTCGATTGGCTTCTAATAAAAGAAAAATGAAACTTTCCAAAGATACTTTAGAAGGTTTGGAAAAAGTCTTAAAACAAGCCGATTTGGTAAAATTTGCCAAATCAAAACCACTGGATTTTGAAATTGCGGAAGACCGCAAAAAAATCGAAAACACCATTGTCATATTAGACAAATCCATTCCCGTGGTAGTAGATGAAACCAGTAAAAAATGGGAATTACAACAACAGGAACTCAAGTTGCAAAGAGAAAAAAGAAATAAAAAAATTGCGATTGGCGGTATTATATTCGGTTCTATTGTCTTATTTATGGGCTTTATCGTGGCCACTAAAGGAGTAGATTACGTTAAAAACGGTTTTACAGGGTATTCCACAAAGGAATTGTTGCAAGGGGAATGGATCAAAAGCGATTACGGCAATCCAAGTATGACGCTTGAAACTCCTAAAGTTTTAAAAAGACTGGATGTGAGCAAATCAGTTCCAAAAGATGCTATGGCCTTAATCAAAGACATGCAAATGTTTGGATACGGTAGCTTAATCGAGCGATTTAACATCATCGTTTCTACGATTCAATTTAAGAAAGAGACGGAAGTCGATTTAACGCAATCACTCAACGGAACAATTCAAACACTTGAGACGCAAGGCTGTCAAAATATAATAGCAAAGCAAGAAGAATTCAGTACTGAAAAAGGAATTAAAGGAATCAAAGGGTATGGGACATTGACTTTCCAAAACCAAAAAATGTATTACGAGATCCTTTTATTCAGTCAGTCTGGCGGATTACAACAAATTATGATTACGTATAAAGAAGGAGATGAAAACGCTGAGAAAATTTCGGAGCGCATGTTAAATTCTGTCGAATTACAAATTACAAACTAAAATGACCAATATCACTTTTTTAAATCCGGAGTTTTTTTGGTTGTTCTTAATACTACCACTAGCGGTAGCATGGTATTTTTTCAAAAGAAAAGAAGAAAAACCAACACTAAAAATAAGTTCATTACAAGGTTTCAAGGCATCGCAATCTATTTTGCCAAAATTAAAACCACTATTGTTTGTTTTCCGAATCATTGCTTTGAGCGCTTTAATTGTTGCAATGGCTCGTCCAAGAACCGTCGATGTAAGTAACAAAACCAATTCTACCAACGGAATCGATATTGTAATTGCAACCGATGTTTCCGGGAGTATGTTGGCCAAAGATTTGAAGCCAAACCGAATGGAAGCATTGAAACGCGTTGCTGCCGATTTTGTCGAAGCACGTGTCAATGACCGAATTGGAGTCGTGGTTTATGCCGCCGAAGCCTATACCAAAACTCCCGTAACGAGTGACAAAGCGGTAGTTCTAGAAGCCATCAACAGCATTAAATACGACAACGTTTTGCAGGATGGAACCGGAATAGGAATGGGATTGGCGACCGCTGTAAACCGATTGAAAGATAGCAAAGCCAAAAGCAAAGTCATCATTTTAATGACAGATGGAGTGAATAACTCGGGGTTCATCGAACCTATCATGGCTTCAGAAATAGCTGCAGAATACGGAATTAAAGTATACACTATCGGAATTGGAACCAACGGGAATGCCATGTTTCCATACGCATATGCACCCAATGGAGGCTTTTTGTTCAAAATGATGCCAGTGGAAATAGATCAGGAATTGATGAAGAAAATAGCCAAAAAAACAGGTGGAAAATATTTCAGAGCACAAGACAATTCAGGATTGGAGAATATTTATAACGAAATCAATAAATTGGAAAAAACAAAAGTTGAAGAATTGAAATATGTCAATTACGACGAAAAGTTCAGACCGTTAGTCTGGTTAGCAGGATTGTTGTTATTGATTGAAATTGTACTGAGAAATACCATTTTTAGAAGTTTTATATAGAGTATTAAAATCATTAAGTCGAAAGTCTTAGAAAAAATAAAAGAAATGAGAATGTCAGATTTAAATTTTAGAAAAAATCTAAAATCTAAAATCTAAAATCTAAAATTAAAATGTACGAATTAGACGAATCAAAATATTTATACTTACTCTTTCTACTGCCACTTTTGGCGTTACTTTTCCTATATATCGAATTCTGGAAAAGAAAAAAACAACGTGAATTTGGGGATTTAGAATTGGTAAAGCAATTGAGCCCTGAAAAGTCAAATTTTAAACCCGCTTTAAAGTTTGGTGTTTTATTATTAGGATTATCGATGCTAATTTTAGGCTTGGTAAACCCAAAAATTGGAACTAAGATTGAAAAAGTAAAACGCGAAGGAATCGATATTGTTTTTGCTATTGATGTTTCTAAAAGTATGTTGGCTGAAGACATTGCGCCTAACCGATTGGAAAAAAGCAAACAAGTTGTTTCGCAAATCATCAATAATTTAGGAAACGACCGAATTGGAATTATTGCTTATGCCGGAAGTGCCTTCCCCGTTTTGCCTATCACTACTGATTATAATGTAGCCAAAATGTTTCTTCAAAGTATGAATCCAGGAATGATCTCATCACAAGGAAGTAATTTGGATGAAGCGATAAAATTGTCTGAAAAGTATTTCGAAGGAAGTCCAAATACCAGTAAATTGATGATTATGATTTCTGATGGAGAAGATCATTCAGAAGCGGCAAAAGACGCAGCTGAAGATGCCAAAAAAATTGGAATGAAAATTATCACTATCGGGATTGGAACAACTGCTGGAGGACCAATACCAAATAAGAAAAACGGAGTAATCGAAAGTTTCCACCGTGATAAAAACACAGGAGAAGTAGTAGTGACCAAATTACGTCCTGAAGCTTTAGAAACGATTGCCAAAGCCGCTAAAGGAGGCTACATTAATGGAAGCAGCACCAAAGAGGTAGTAGAGTTTATTAAAAAATCATTGAATAATATCCAAAAAACCGAATTTGAAGCAACCGAAGTAGCAAACTTTCAAGCACAATTTCAATGGTTTTTAGGCATTGGTTTTTTCTTGTTATTTTTGGATGTTTTTTTGTTGGAAAGAAAAACAAAATGGGTACAAAAATTGGATTTGTTTAATGAGAAAAAGAAGAAATGAAAATGAAGAACATTTTTAATATAGTTTTTTTACTGATTTCAGTTTTGGGGTTTTCTCAAAAAAAAGACTTTGCTTTGCCTGAAGGGAATCAGCAATTTGTGAATAAAGAATATGCCGAAGCTGAAGCTAATTATAGAATTTCTAAAGCTACCAACGAAAAAAGAGCTACGGCTTCTTATAACTTAGGAAATTCGATTTACAAGCAAAATCAGCCAAGCGAAGCCAAGTATGCTTTTGCAAAAGCTATTGAAACAGCTAAAGGCAAACAACAAAAACACAGAGCATTTCATAACATCGGGAATGTTTTCATGAAAGAAAAAGCATACGACAAAGCTGTTGAAGCCTATAAAAATGCATTACGTAACAATTCGTCTGACGAAGAAACACGATACAATTATGCTTTAGCTAAAAAAATGCTCAAAGAAAATCCTCCTAAAAACGACAAGAAGAAGGACGATAAAAAAGATAAAAAAGACGAGCCTAAAGAAGATAAAAAGGACAAGCCAAAAGAAGGTGATGATAAGAAAGATGATCAAGGAAAACCAAAAGAAGACAAGCAAAATCCTAAACCACAACAAGGTGGCGCTTCACAAGAAAGAATGAAGACCTTACTGGATGCAGTAAATAATGAAGAAAAGAAAGTTCAAGATAAAGTAAATGGTAAAAAAGTAAAAGGAAAACCAGTTGACAACGAAAAAGACTGGTAATCTAAATGAACGTAAGAAAATGAAGAAACTACTTTATATAGTATTACTATTAAGTTTTAAAATTTCGGCACAGGTCCAGTTTGTGGCTTCTGTGAGCAAAAATTCATTGGGAATCAATGAACGTTTGCGCGTCGATTTTTCTATGAATGATGACGGAGATAATTTTAGCCCTCCTGCTTTCGAAGGTTTTCGAATTGTGGGCGGTCCCAATCAATCGGTAAGTTATCAATGGGTCAACGGAAGAAAATCATTCGAAAAAACCTACTCTTATTTTCTGCAACCGCTTAAAAAAGGAACGTTTCTGATCAAGCAGGCGGCTATCGAAATTAATGGACAGGTATATAAAACACAGCCTATTAAAATCACCGTAGGGAATGCTGTTGCGGAAGAACGCGATCCGTACGATCCTTATAATCCATACAACAATCAGCAACAACAAAGGCAAGTTCCACCAACTAATATTGGCAAAGACGGAGTTCATCTAGTGGCAGAAATCTCTAATTCAAATCCGTATTTGAACGAGCCTATTACTGTGGTGTATAAAATTTATGTAAGTCATCGTTCCGGAGTTGGCGGTTGGAGAGAAGTTAAAAACCCAAAGTATTCTAATTTTTGGAGTCAAAATATCGATGTCAAACAATTGCAAGTACAACAAGGTAAGTTTCAAGGGGAAGATTACCGATTTGCAGTGTTGAGAAAAACAGTTTTATATCCACAAAAATCAGGGAAGTTAGAAATTGAACCTTTAACCCTTGATGTTGAGGTGGAAGTGCCTTCTGGGAAAGTAGATTTCTTCGGAAGACCACTAATGACTGTTGGGAATAAAAAAGTTTCGGCTGGAGCCAAAGTAATTAATGTAAAACCATTACCGGAAGCTGGAAAACCAGAAGGTTTCTCTGGAGCTGTTGGCAGTTTTGACTTTAAAGTAACTCCATCGAAAACCAAATTAAAAAACGGAGAATCACTTGATTTAAAAGTGGTTGTTTCAGGAAAAGGAAACTTGAAACTGTTTACTTTACCAAAACCGGTTGTGCCAAGCTCACTCGAAATGTACGATCCAGTTCATAAAGAAGATGTATCGACTCCATTGTCAGGTATGACAGGCAGTATTTCGGATTCATACACCATTATTCCTCAGTTTAAAGGCAATTATCCAATACAACCATTAACATTTTCA
>JASLID010000005.1 GCA_030153045.1 Flavobacterium sp. | reverse complement strand
TTACTGTTTCCTTTACCTGAGTTTCAGATAAAACGGGATTCAAGATGAAAACAGTTTCATAATGATTCATAATAATAAAATTTATTTGTTAAAAATGAGGTGCAAAAGTAGTGTTTTTATTTTAATGCACAAGCGAAAAGTAAAAATAATCGATGTATATCAACATTTAACCAAAAAAAGTTTGTTTGCTAAATAAAAAAAGTTATTTTTATCGTACCAATCTATTAAATTGATGCTTATGAAATTGAACTGTATCGTTGTTGATGATAGCTCTATCCAAAGAATTTTGGTAACAAAATTAGTAGATGCTCATCCTAATTTATCTTTAGTTGGCGAATTTTCAAACGCCGTTGAAACTAAAAATTGTTTAGCCACAAAACAAGTGGATTTATTATTTCTTGACATTGAGATGCCAGTAATTAATGGGTTCAATTTGCTAGATGGTCTAAAAGAAAAGCCCCAGATTATTTTCATCACTGCAAAAGCCGAGTATGCTGTAAAAGCTTTTGATTATGATGCTACTGATTACTTACAGAAACCTATAACTAAAGAACGTTTTAATGCAGCTATTAAACGCGCTATGGATATGTATCAGCTTCGTAGAGACAATCTTGAAGAAGAAGGAGAACATATTTTCATAAAAAGTAATCTGAAAAAATTAAAGATTTATACCGCTAAGATTAAATGGATCGAAGCTTATGGTGACTATGTAAAAATTGTTACCGAAGATGACAACCATTTGGTTTTATCGACTATGAAATCATTCGAAAAAGATTTATCGAAAGAAAAATTCATTCGAGTACATAAATCATTCATTATCAATATTGATAAAATAGAGAAGTTTAACAGTAAATTCGCAGAAATAGGAGTAACAAAAATACCTTTAAGTAGAAATAAAAAAGAAGATTTAGTTAAAGCACTAGATTCTTAGTACACATCAATATTTATCGTAGTTTTTATAGCACGATATTGTGAAATTGCATCAAAACTGTTCAGTATCTTCTGAATGGTTTTTTTTGTGTTTGCCAAATGCTGTTCTTGTGGAATTTTAATCAATATGGTTCTAATGAACTGATTTCTAATTCTACCAATAGGTGGTTCTTCTGGACCAAGTACAGGAATATCAAATTGCTGTTTAAATACCTGATACAACCACATAGATCCTTGTTTTAAGGTTTCGAAATCTTTATGTTTCAACGTGATTTTCACCAACTTATAATAAGGTGGGTAGTTGTAAATTTTTCGTTCGTACAACTGCTCTTTAAACATCGATTCATAATCATTGTTGGTCACTTGCTGTATTGTATTATGCAGCGGATTATAGGTTTGAATAATAACCCTACCCTTTTTATCCGATCGTCCTGCCCTACCCGAAACTTGTGTCATCATTTGGTAACTTCTTTCGAAAGCACGAAAATCAGGAAAATACAACATCGAATCGGCGTTTAGAATTCCAACAAGCGAAACATTGTCAAAATCTAATCCCTTAGCTAACATTTGAGTGCCAACTAAAACATCAATTTCACGATTTTTAAAACTGTCAATCAATTTTTCAAAAGCATATTTGCCTCGTGTAGAATCTTGATCCATACGGGCAATTTTTTTCTCCGGAAAAAGAGCATTCAATTCTAATTCAATTTGTTCTGTTCCGAACCCTTTTGAAGTTAAATCGATACTGGAACAAGCATGACAATTTGTTGGCTTTGCCATACTGTAACCGCAATAGTGACATCTGAGTTGGTTTTTGAACTTATGATACGTTAAACTCACGTCGCATTGCGTACATTGAGGTACGTGACCGCAAGTCATACATTCAATCACGGGCGAATAACCCCGACGGTTTTGAAACAAAATAATTTGCTCTCCATTGGATAACGCTTCAGACATAGCGTCAATTAAAGATTGACTGAAATGTCCAGTCATTTTCTTTCGGAAGTAATTGTCTTTTAAATCTACCAATTCAATCTCGGGTAAAACGGCATTTCCAAATCGCTCATGCAATTCAACCAAACCATATTTACCATTATTGGCATTAAAATAAGTTTCGATACTAGGTGTCGCTGAACCCAATATTGTTTTTGCCTGATGGAAATTAGCTAAGACAATTGCCGCATCTCGCGCATGATATCGTGGAGCTGGATCTACTTGTTTAAAGGTTTGCTCGTGTTCTTCATCGACAATAATTAATCCCAAGTTTTGAAACGGTAAGAACAAAGCCGAGCGAGCTCCAATAACTATTTGCGCTTTTGGAGAAACATTTAAGACTTGATTCCAAACCTCAACACGTTCATTATTACTATATTTTGAATGAAAAACTGCTACTTTATTTCCAAAATGCTTGGTCAATCGGGAAACCAACTGTGTGGTTAAGGCAATTTCTGGCAAGAGATACAAAACTTGCTTTTCCTGCAATAAAAATTCTTCGATTAATTTAATGTACACTTCCGTTTTACCTGAAGCGGTGACACCATGAAGCAAACAGACTTCTTTTCGAGTGAAAGTATCTTGAATTTGAGATAAAGCTTTCGTTTGAGGTTGACTCAAATTGATTTGATTTTCCTCAACATCATCAAAAGTTACTCTATCTTCTTGAATATAATATTCTTCGAAAATTCCTTTCTCTATCAACGCTTTTATAACAGCTGAAGTTCCTCCTGAAAATTCGGTTAATTGTTTTACTGAAACAGGTGTTTTCTGAGAAGCTTTCAATTGAAAATAAGCCAACACAATTTCCTTTTGCTTTTGGGCATTTTTTAAAATTGAAAGTAATTCTTCTAATTTATCAGCAGCATTAAATTCAGGAAATAATCTAATGTAACGAACCAATTTGGGCTTGTATTCTTCTATCATTTCTTCTTGCAAGGAAATGATGTTTTTAGCTAATAATTGCTGTATGACTGGAAAAACCTTTTTTTTATTCAGAATGGAAACGATTTCGCTAATCTTTAAAGAACTTTGCTGATTGAGGGCTTCGACTAATAAATATTCTTCATCTGAAAGTTGGGCTTCATCAATGAACGAATCTCTTTTGGCCGAAATAATTGTTTCGCTTTCTAATAATAATGCTGAAGGCAAGGCACTACGATATACTTCACCAATGGTGCACATATAATAAGACGCAATCCACTGCCAATGTTTGAGTTGAATTTCGGTAACGATTGGGTTTTCATCTATAATTTGATGAATTTCTTTAGCTTCATATAATGTGGGTGGATTTTGATGCTTATCAGCCACCAAACCGGTATAGAATTTACTTTTACCAAAAGGAACTGCTACACGAACTCCAATTTCAATATAATTGAATTCGGCTTCAGAGACTTTATAGGTAAAAGTCTGCGGAAGCGCAATAGGTAAAATAACTTCTATAAAATATTGCATTATTTAACTCTAATCCAAGTTTGTGAACGGCCTATGATAGCAAAGCCCATGTAGCCACGAACTTCTAATTTATCTTTTCCTACTAGTTTTATAATACACTTGTAAAGATTACCTGTTTCTGGATCCAATATTTTTCCACCACTATACTCAGCATCATCTTTTTCTAAACCTTTTATAATGACCATACCTAGTACCGGTTTGTTACTTTCGGCACCAGTACATTTATCACATTTTCTATTGCGTTTTGCAGCATCAAAAATTTCGGTAATTTTTCCAAATATCTTTCCATTGCTTTCATAAACTTCAACAATAGATTTAGCTTCTTTGGTCTTATCATCAATGGTTTTCCATCTTCCAATAACGGTTTGAGAATAAATTTGAGTACTTCCAAGAACTAATAAAAACAGTAGTATTTTTTTCATAATTATAAATGGGGATTATCGGTAGGGTGTTTTTTTAATTTTCCAATTGCGGCATCTAATTCGAAACCTAAAAGCAAAACCATGCAGTTGATCCAAAGGTAGAACATAAAAATAAGTAAGGTTCCAATTGACCCGTACAATTCATTGTATTTTGAGAATTTAACCACCCAAATTCCGAAGAAATAAGAGGACAAAATAATTAGAATTGTAGTAAAAATGGTTCCTATCGTGATTAATTTTTTCTTTTTAGATTGCTTGATTCCGTATTTGAATAATATGGCGGTAACCAGCATAATCATTAACATCACAAAAATGTATCGACCTGTTTCCAACAAAGAAATCTTATCCGAAACTCTACTCGACAATACATCCTGTATAATTGTTCTTTGAATAAAAACTTCGAGTACAATGATGGCTGCTATGGTAAAAATCAGAATAAAAGTCAGCAACATTGATATTAACAAGGCTACAAAATACTGTCTAAAATAGGCTCTTTTAACTGTGATATGCAAAGAAGTTTCAAAACCACTCATAACAGCATTTACCCCGTTTGTCATTAAGAAAACAGATAAAATAACCCCAGTAGATAACAGTCCTGAATGACTGTTGTGAAGAATATCGTTAATAATATTTTCAATGGCATCGAAGGTTGTAGGCGGGACATTTTCTCGTACAAAATTTAAAAAATCGGCTTGAAAACCTTCTATTGGAATGTACGGAATTAAGTTCAAAATAAATAAAGCAAACGGAAACAATGCCATAAAGAAACTAAAGGCAATCGCTGCAGCCCTGTAACTTATTCCGCCTTGCAAAACTCCAGAAATGTAAAACTTTATCAATTCAAATAAAGAAATTCCTTGCAACCAAGGCAACTTGAAGTTTTCTAACAAAACCACAATTTGCCTGATTAAGGGGATTCTTTTTAATATATGTGGAACATCTTCACTCATTATTTTATACTGCTTTAAGACTTAAATCCATATTATGAACCGAATGCGTTAATGCTCCTGATGAAATATAATCAACGCCACAATTAGCATATTCTCGAATGGTTTTTTCGTTGATATTCCCAGATGATTCCGTTAAACATTTATTACCAATCATAGCAACAGCTTTTCGTGTATCTTCGAAATTAAAGTTGTCTATTAAAATTCTGTACACGCCGTCTGATTGGAGTATTTCTTCTATTTCAGCTAAATTTCTGGCTTCAACAATAATTTCTAAATCTAAATTATTTTCTTTTAAATACTGCTTGGTTTTATTAATGGCTTGCGTAATTCCGCCTGCAAAATCATTGTGATTGTCTTTTAGCATAACCATATCATACAATGCAAAACGATGATTTTCGCCTCCTCCTATTTTTACCGCCCATTTTTCGGCAGCACGGAAACCTGGAGTGGTTTTCCGGGTATCGAGTACTTTTGTGTTAGTCCCTTCCAGCAAATTGACATAACTTTTGGTTTTGGTTGCTATAGCACTCATGCGTTGCATGGAATTTAAAACCAACCGCTCCGCTTTTAATATCGATTGTGAGCTTCCAGTGACATGAAAAACTACATCTCCGTGTTTTACCACATTTCCATCTCTGATAAAAGTTTCTACTTCCATTCTTGGATCAACATGATTGAAAATCATTTTAGCAAATTCGACACCAGCAATAATTCCTTCATCTTTTACTAAAAGTTTAGCTTTCCCTTGTGCCGATTCAGGGATACAAGCTAATGAACTGTAATCGCCTGGTCCAATATCTTCTCTAATTCCGTTTTTTATAATTGAAAGTAATTCTTCTTGAAACTGTGCTTCTGAAATCATTATTTATTTGATTAAATAGAACGCTAAAATAGGGAAAAATGTTGATTTTGTTTATTCGGCAATCGTAATTTGACAAAACTTTAAACCTTTGTATCTTTGCTACATCGAATTCCGACAAAAATGAATATTAAACTTATTGCCATTGGTAAAACTGATAATAAAAATCTTCAATCTTTAATTGATGATTATACGAAACGATTGTCATTTTATATCAAGTTTGAATTGGAAGTAATTCCTGATATTAAAAACGTAAAAAACCTTTCGGAAGCTCAACAGAAAGAAAAAGAAGGCGAACTTATTTTAGCCAAACTTTCGGTTACTGATCAGCTAATTTTATTGGATGAAAATGGAAAATCATTTTCGAGTGTAGGTTTTTCGGAAGAATTGCAAAAGAAAATGAATTCTGGCATTAAAACCTTAGTTTTTGTCATTGGTGGACCCTATGGTTTTAATGACGAAGTGTACAAAAAAGCACAGGGGAAAATTTCGCTTTCTTTAATGACCTTTTCGCATCAAATGGTGCGGTTGTTTTTTATTGAACAATTGTATCGCGGATTTACGATTTTAAGAAATGAACCATATCATCATCAATAAATCACTCACTTTCTTTTTTATAATAATGTGGGTTTTCTTTAATCCCTTTTTTATAAAACTTTCTAATACACATTCTTAAAAAAGTATCTACTTGTAGTAGCTTATCCGTCAAAAATGCTTGTGGTCGGCCTCTAAAAGAAGTCACATGAAAAGTATCTGATTCCTTTAATGGTTGATCTGAAAAATAGTAATTAGAAACACAACATCTCACATCATCTGAATTCACTTTGGTAACCGAATGCAAAGAATCATTGTGAGTTGCCATTAAAACCAACCGATTAAATTTACTTTCAATAACAACAGGATCTTGTTTTAGTCCGTTTGGCCAAAGTTCCAAATGCCCTCCGTTTTCCAATTTCCAGTTTGGCGTAACATAAAACAACAAATTAAAAACCCTCCATCTGTCCCTATTTTTATCATGTGAATTATCCAAATGAGGATTCAAAAAATGATGATTTCCCATCATAGATATTCCACCAGCATATAAATATTCATCAGGAAAAATGGCAGAAACATTACATATTTTACTAATAAAATCGACTACTTCTTTATTTTGAAAAGCATAGATGATTTCTTCTAAAATGGGATGGTGCAGGTCCATTTGAGCCGAAACGTATTTTTGTTCTCTCAAACTGCTTTTTAAAACCATTTCGTGGGGCTTAGGAAAAGATTTATAAATCTCTTCAACTAAATTTTGAGGAAGCAAATCATCAACAAAAAAATAGCCTATTGCACTTTTAGATTGCTTATACATTTCTTTAATACCAGCTTCATTCTTTTTTAAACTAATTAGTATTAATTGGGCTATGTCAATACGATTCATGCAAAGTTATTTTTACAAATATAAATATTAATGTAGTATTGAAAATTGAATATTTATAAATAAATTGCACCTATATATTTAAATAATGCTTTCGATATTAATTCCTACTTACAATTATAATGTACTACCATTAGTTAATGAATTAATAAAGCTATTAATTAATACTAAGATTGATTATGAAATCATTGTTCTTGATGATTGCTCAACTGATTTAGATATTAGCAAAGAAAATCAATCGGTCAATCAATTTGAAAATTGTTTCTTCGAAAAAAACGAAGTCAATTCAGGTAGAACTTATACCCGAAAATCATTAGCTAAAAAAGCAAAATACGATTGGTTATTATTTTTAGATTCCGATGTTTTACCAACTGCTAACAATTTCATTTCCAACTATATTTCACAGCTAAACAAAAATTATGATGTCATAGTTGGCGGATATCAATATCCGAATATAAAAATTGAAGACTCAAAAATTTTCAGATACAAATACGGAAAATTAAGAGAGGAACGAAAAGCTGATATCAGAAACAAAAAACCATATAGTTATGTGTTTTCTGGAAATATTTTAATTCGAAAATCAATATTTTTGGCTGCTAATTATCCTGAAAAAAACAATTTATACGGACTAGATAATTATTTCACGTACCAGCTTTTCTTACTTAAAGCCAAGGTTTTTCATATAGACAATCCTATTTACCATATGGGCATTGAAGAGAATGAAGTTTTTTTTAGCAAGTCTATTTCATCATTAGAATCTAGAATTTTACTTTTAAAGGACAAACCTCAAATTGAAAAGGTTGATTCGATAATAAAACATTACAACTTTTTAAAAAAAATGAAGTTGGATTATGTGTTAAATATTCTGTTTCACCTTTCTGAACCCATTTTAAAAAAAATGATTTTAAGTAAAAACCCAAGCTTGCTTAGTTTTGACTTATATAGATTAGGTTATATTTGTAGTTTACATAAATAAACAGAATGTATTTAATACTAAAATCAATACTCTCTAAAATAGTCCCTCAGGATTTAATTCATAAAAACGAAAGTTTTATACGACGCATTTTTGCCTTTCTTTACATTGGAAATTCACATCAATGTAACATCTGCAAAATAAAAATTAGAACATTTGTCGCAAATCAACGAGGTGATTTACTTTGCCCTAGTTGTGGTAGTTTACCTAGAGATAGAAGACTTTGGCAAATATTGGAAAGTGATTTTTTAAGAGAAGACGATACAATTTTAGATTTTTCTCCTTCACGATGTTTGTCGAAAAAAATGAAAAGTATAAATCATATAAATTACATGCCAAGTGATTTATCAGGAAACTTCAATGCCGATTTTAAATATGACATAACAAATTTAAAAATTGAGACTAACACAGTAGATTTAGTTATTTGCTACCATATATTAGAGCATATTGACAATGACTTACAGGCCATGTCCGAATTATACCGAATTTTAAAAAATAACGGAAAAGCAATTATCCAAACTCCTTTTAAAGAAGGAGAAATATATGAAAACAAAGCTATAACTTTACCTCAGGAAAAATTATTGCATTTTGGGCAAGAAGATCATGTTCGTATTTATTCGGTTGAAGGTTTAAAAAACAGGTTGATAAACTCTGGTTTTACGGTTGAAATTAACAATTATCCAGTCCTGAATAATTACAACGGATTATTACAAAATGAAACTATTTTCCTAGTAACAAAACCATAGAAAATGTCATTTTTTTCCGTCGTAATTCCATTATACAATAAAGAAAACTTCATCGTTGAAACTATTAATAGTGTTTTACAACAAACATTTTCTGACTATGAAATTATCATCGTAAACGATGGTTCTACCGATCATAGTGAGTCCAAAGTTTTAGAAATTAAAGATTCCAGAATACATTATTTTTCAAAAAAAAACGAAGGTGTTTCGAGTGGCCGCAATTTTGGAATTGAAAAAGCGACTTCAAATTACATTTGTTTTTTAGATGCTGACGATTATTGGTATCCTGATTTCTTGACCGAATTTTACAAAACGATTATTGATAACCCTGATCAAAAAGCATTTTCTTGCGCTATTGAACTTGGTATTAAAAACAAAATATATCCTGCAAAATATTCAATCAATAATACCGAAAAAATACAAGTCGTTAATTACTTTGAAGCCAGTAACAAGCAATCAATTATATCTTCCTCAAGCTCAATATTTCACAAAAGTGTTTTTGAAAAAATTGGAGATTTCGATTTAAATATAGCTTCAGGACAAGATGTAGATTTATGGATAAGAATTGGTTTGAATTATCCAATAGTCTTTATTAATACCGTTTTAGCTCGATATACTTTTGATTCGAATAGTCTTTCTAGAAGAAAAAAGGATTTTAGTAAAAGTTTAAATTTTGACAAATTTCTGAATGAAGAAAAGCAAAATTTACGTTTAAAACATTTTCTTGACCTAAACAGATATTCTTTAGCCTTAAAAGCCAAACTTCAAAATGACTCTTTCTATTTTCAGAAATATACTTCAGAGCTAAACAAAGAAAATCTAAATGTAAAAAAAAGAGTTTTACTTCTGACTCCTGTTTTTATTTTAAAATTTTTACTTAAAATTCAATTTTCATTAGTCAAAATCGGATTACTTAAGTCTGTTTTTAAATAATTTAAACTGTTTAAATTCTCTAATATAATCTCCTTCACTAAACAATTCAGAAGCAAGTACTAAGCATACTGCTCCTGAAGAAAAATTTTCCAATTCACGCCATATTTCTGTTGGAATAAGTAATCCCTGATTTGGTTTGTTAAGTGTAATAGTTTTCTTTTTTTTTCCGTCTTTTAAAACCACATCGAAACTTCCGCTTAAGGCAATTAAAAATTGGTAGAGGTTTTTATGTGCATGACCACCACGCTTGGAACCGCTTGGAACATCGAACAAATAATAAACCCGTTTGATTTCGAAAGGAATAATACCTCCTTCAATAACAGATAGATTTCCTCTCCTATCGCTAATTTTAGGAATTTCAATAAGTTGTATATCGTGAATTGTTGTCATGTTTTATTCTAAAATTTCTAGCCATTGAACACTAATATTATTCAAAGATAAATGTTCGATACTTTTTGGTGCATTTTTTTTACAGTTTTGATACAAATTTTCATCCGCAATCATTTTGTTCATCGCATTTGAAAATAACTGAACATTGTTATTTTCAACCAAAAGTCCATTAAATTCATGCTTAATTATTTCTGAAGGGCCTGATTTGCAATTAACAGAAACCACTGGTGTGCCAAGTGCCAATGATTCAATAATTACTGTTGGGAATCCTTCGTATTTACTAGTCAATGTAGTAAAAATTGCATTTTTAACGTAAGGAAAGGGGTTAGTGTTTTTCTCTTTAAAGAAAATTTTATTTTCCATTTTTAACAACCTGACTTTATCAATCAGTCTTTTTTTATCTTTCCCATCACCTAATATAAAAAGATTGATATTTAAAGCTGATAATTCTGATTGTGAATAAGCATCAATTAATAAACTAAAGTTTTTAACATCATCGTTGATTCTGCCGTAAGCTAAAATATATTTTTCATCTGTATTTACATCATATTGAGTAGATAACGCCCTAATCTCCTCAAAATCTAAAGGATTATAAATTGTTTTAAGGTTTTTATAATCGTATACTTTTTTAATTTCTTTTTTAATTTCTTTGGAAACGCAGATCAAATACGGTGACTTCTTGTAAATATTTTTAGCAATAAATCTCATTTTAGGGAAATACGAATCGATAAAAAAATTATGCATCATATAAATAGTCTTTCTTTCATTGTAAAGATATTTAGTGAAAATTAATTCTGTAATAGTTTTAGTTCTGGTTCTATTGTCAATAATCCAATCAAAATTATTCTCTTTTAAATATCTTCTAAAGGCAAGAAATCTAATAATTTTTCCAAAAAAGGAATTGTCATTGTCTTTTAATAATCCAAGATTGAATAACTCCCCTTTATAATCAAATTCCACTTTATTCAAAACCGTAACAATATGCACTTCATATCCTAAATTATACAGAATTTTAGACAAGGTAGAAACAAATCTTTCGGCACCACCATTAGCTAATGAAATTGTGACTATCAGAATTTTCTTTTTTGTATTCGTGCTGTACATTATACGGGAATAGTAAATATATTTGTCAAATATAACAATATATGAAGATATTATTAATAGGGGAATACAGCAGACTTCATAATTCTTTGAAAGAAGGATTAAAAGAATTAGGACATCAAGTATCCTTGAAAGGGTTGAATGATGGTTTTAAAAACTACCCAATTGATTTTAAAATCCAGAGAAAATGGAATTCTGGCATTTTAAAAAAGATTAAAAACACCATATACAAAACAACTGGTTTAGATATTACTTCCTATTTAACCTACCAGCAAGTCGTTCAAAATTCAGATCAATTTTCTGGTTTTGATGTGGTTCAGCTAATTAATGAAAATAGTTTTTTATGCCAGCCGAAAGATGAAATAAAAATCATCGATATTTTAATTAAAAACAACAAAAAAATATTTCTCCTTTCTTGTGGAGAAGACTATACAAATGTAAATTTCAACTTTCAAAATCCTGATAGAAAATCAATATTAAATCCTTATTTCAGCCACAAACTATCTCAAAATCATTTCATTGGTTTTCATAAGTTTAGAAAATCATCTTTTAAAAAACTACATGAATTTATAAGTGAGAATTGTTCAGGAATCATTGCTTCAGATTTAGATTACCATGAGCCCTTATTAAATAATCCAAAATACCTAGGACTAATAGCAAACCCTATAAACATTAGCTATTTAAAATATATTGAGTTAAATACTGAAAACAAAATTGTTATATTTTTAGGAATAAATACTCAAAATTATTACAAAAAAGGATTAGATTATTTTGAGAAGGCCTTAACAATCATTCAAGCCAAATATGCAGAGAAAGTAGAAGTCATAATTGCTCGTAACATTCCTTACAACCACTATATTAATTTATACAATAAGTCACATATTTTACTTGATCAAGTTTATGCATTAGACCAAGGTTACAATGCATTAGAAGCTATGGCAAAAGGAAAAGTTGTTTTTACTGGCGCCGAGAAAGAATTTACAGAATATTATCAGTTAAAAGAAATTGTGGCTATAAATGCAATTCCAAATGTTGATTATTTGGTAAATAAACTTAGTTTTTTAATAGAAAATCCTAATGAAATTTCAGTAATTAGTAAACAAGCAAGAGCATTTATTGAAAAAGAACACGATTATATTAAAATAGCCGAGAAATATTTAGAAGCTTGGAATAATAATTAATTAATTTTACATACTATTTTAACATTATGATAAGTTCAACAACTTACAAATATCTTTTTTTATTAATTATTGCTTTTTATTGCTTAGTCCTTAGTCAATTTGGTTTTGAAAATTTTGATACTGGCTTTATTTCTAGTTTCTCCTGGCGAATAATAAATGGACAAGATGTATATGAGGATTTTTTATATAAATTCCCGCCAGTCACAATATATTTTCATGCTTTTTTTATGAAAATACTCCCTACTACAGCTCAGTTCTTCTTTTTTAGAATCATTGATTACGTTTTTTTTGCTTTACAAGTATTTTTTATCGTTTCAGGGTTTAATAATTTATATGATTTAAAAAAATTAACTGTAAGCAAATGGGGATTAATGTGTGTTTGCTTCATTATATCGTTGTTAAACTTCCCCCCTTGCCCATGGACAACAACCGATGGCTTATTATTCGTGTCTGTAGCTTTCTGGATAGTTTCTATTAATAAAAAAGAGATCAATTTTTTAAAGCTTTTTTTTGTCGCTCTATTTTGTATGTTATCCGCTTTATCGAAACAATCGTTTTATTTAATCCCATTTGTTTTTTTAATATGGATCTATATTAAATATGGACTAAAAAAAGGACTAGTTTTCTTATCACAAATTCTTGTCTTATTTTTAGTTTTTTACAATCTAATACTATCAATTACCACGTGGTTAAACTTCATCAAGCAGACAACAGGAGAAACTACTTTATACCAACTTTTTCGTACAGGGCTACATAATTATATATTTGTGAGTATAAAGTTATTTGCATTGATTTTACTTATAATCTGCTTTATTTCTGTTACATATCTTTACATTACTAAAAAGAAAATTGAGGTTTTATACCCACTTTTAAAATGGAGTTCAATTATTTTATTTAGCATTGCTCTTTTATTTTTACTATTCAAACGAGCAGAAGTTGGTTCTAGAATTGCTTTTGACGCTTGTCTTTTGGGTGTATTCTATACATATTTAACTGCTAAAAAAAATATTTCCTCACTCGCTCCTATTTTTGTCACTTTAACTATAGCATGGTCAGCTTCTATTAGTTTAGGTTATGCATATCCTGTTTTATTTGCTACAGGAATTATTATGAGTTTTATAGTTTTAATGATTGATGAAATAAAAATTAATCCTAAATATTATTTAGCCTTAGCAATCATCTCATGTACAGTTGCATTTTCTTACAATGTAAGACCGTATAGAGAAAAAAATATTTTTAGTTTAACATATCCTTTAGAAAAAATATCTCCTAAATTAAAATATATAAAAACTAATAAAGAATCATTTGAAAAATATTCCGAATTGAAAGTACTGATTCATAAGTATGGTGATAATTTTATTGTTGCTCCAAGTTTTCCAGTTGCTAATTATCTTTTTAATAATCAAAGTGAATTACCAGCGGATTGGATAATAAATACTGAAATAAATAGACGACACAACTTATTTATTAGAATAGCAAGTGAGAAAAAAAACTATATATTTTTAGAAAAATCATTTTTAAATCATGAGGAGTTTGTACCAGACAAAATTGAAAATTTCAGTTATATTTCATACTTCATTCATCAAAAATTTAACATGATAGAAGAAACAAAACATTTTATAGTTTATAATTCATTAAAAAAAGATGAAAAATTACCTTAAGCTCATTAGAATTGAACAGTATATAAAAAACTTTTTTGTTTTTTCGCCCCTATTTTTTGGAAAAAAATTTCTAGATTTAGATATACTGATAAATGTTTGTATTGCTTTCTTGTGTTTTTGTATTGCTGCAAGCAGTATATACATTTTGAATGACCTTTATGATTTAAATGAAGATAAGGCACATCCTAAAAAATCAAAGAGACCACTCGCATCAGGAAAAATAAAAAAACAAAACGCTATTTACTTAATGATGTTTTTAATGATATTAACATTAGTCTCATCTTATTTATTAGAATTCAATTTATTCATAATAATTACAATATATATTTTATTGAATATATTATACTCTAAATGGTTAAAACATATTGCCATAGTAGATGTAAATATAATTTCTATTGGTTTTGTATTGAGAATTCTTGCTGGGTCAGTAGTATGTTATATAATTCCTTCCATTTGGATTTTATTGATCACATATCTTTTAGCTTTATTTTTAGGGATTGCAAAGCGAAGAACCGACGTAGTTTTAGCCATGAATGGTAAGGAAGTACGTAAAAACATTGAAGGATATAATCTTACTTTTATAGATACTATTTTAGGTATTCTAGCTTCAATTATTATTGTATGTTACATCTTTTATTGCATTTCTCCTGAAAACAAAGAATATTACAATTCTAACTTTTTATATGTCTCTGTGTTATTTATAATTAATGGAATTTTTAGATATTTAAAATTGGCCTTGGTTGATCAATCAACTTATTCTCCAACATTAATTGTTTTAAAAGATCGATTTATTCAAGTTACCATTATTGGTTGGTTATTATTAATGAGCTATTTATTATATTTTAATTAACCGTTTATGAATACACTAGCTTTATTCGATTTTGACGGCACGCTTTACAAAAGAGACAGTTTATTTGAATTTACAAAATTCAGCAAAGGGAAAACATACTTTTATATTGGTTTACTAGCAATTACACCTTATTTAATTCTTATGAAATTGGGTGCTATTTCAAATGAAAAAGCTAAAAAAAAATATATAAGTTATTTTTTTAAAAATGTTGAATATGATAAATTTAAAAACACTTGCCTTGAATTTTCACTAAAAAAAATAAATGAAAATCTAGACCAAAATATTTACTCTGCTTTTAAAAATCACATAAAATCAAACCATACAGTTTACATCGTTACAGCCTCATTACCTGAATGGATTGAACCGTGGAGCAGTCAGTTTAAAGTACCTGTTATTGGCACCCAAATAGAAGTTAAAAACAATAGAATAACAGGCAATTTTAACTCAAAAAACTGTTACGGAATTGAAAAAGTAAATCGAATAAACATAGCTCTAGACACAGCTAAATTTGACACTATTGTAGTTTATGGTTCCGGAAAAGGAGACAAAGAAATGCTTAAACTTATTAAAAAAAATATTTCATCAATCTAATACTTTTACCACTTTTGTAGAAAAATAATTTTCATAAAAAAGATTATAGCTCGCATCACTTTCAAGATTCTTTAGAAGAGATTTATCCTCACTCAGATATGAAAATAGGATTCTAAAAATATTTATATTCGATTTAAGATTTTTGTCATATTCGACGTGCTTTGAATTATCCCATTTAATAGCAATTAAATTACGATACATAGATTTTAGCAAACGCTCATCTTTTGTTGTAATCATTTGCTGATCACTCTCAAGTCCAACAAAACCTCCATGATCTGATGCAATAATTACAATTGAATTTGGATCATTTTTATTTATCAAATCGACAGTTTTTTTAAGCCATAAATTAGCCAATTTAATATTATTCAAATATAATTCCCTCTCTTTAACCTTTCCTGTTCCATTAAAACGAATGTGACCTGGCAGTAATTTTTGGATGAAGAAAAATTTAGGCTGCGTATTATCTTTATTGTCTTTAATGCAGTTTTTAAGATCTTGAAAAATATTTTTCCCAAGATATCCGCGAAACCCACTAGTTACATAAGAAATATCACTCTTTTTAATATTATAATAATCGTAATTTTCTTTTGCAAAACTTTGCTGAAAATAATCAATTTCGGCAATGAAAAAGGTTTTATAATTATTCTTTTTAAGAACATCAATAACAACATTATTACCAACGACAATACTTCGCGCGTTTTCCATTTCATGAGATACTGCATGATTATCTCCATAAAAATGATGCTTCATTGCAAACATAGAAGCGTTTGATACTAATGTTGTTGAATAATTACTTTTAGTGTATTTATACGTTGTAAACGAATTTGAATACAACCACTTTTCAATATCATTATTTGAAGAATATGGCTTTTCTTTTATGGTTTCAATTCCAGTATACCCATCAGGTTCAATAAAATAAATATTGGGCTTTTTTATAAATTTAGTTTTGGCAATATGATCATGCTGTATTGTCCAACTTAAAGAATTGCCAAAAAAAGTATATCCTAGACTAATGATACATTTACAAAAAGGGATTATTGATAAAAAAACAATAAAAATTAAAAATTTTTTATATGATTTACAAAACTTTAAAGAAGCAAATATCAGTAATATCAATAACAGTAAAAGAAGCTTCTTTTTAATTGTAAAATAAAAAATAAGCGATAAATAAATCCCCATAAACTCAAAAAGCACTATAAATAATAAATGTTTTCTATATGGTTTTAGCTTTTCTACCTTCTCAAATAAATTATAAAATATAAAAGTTGTTATTGTTGGAACAATCAAAAAACAACTTAAAAAAAACATTAAATGTTGAATCGAGGCAACTTGCTCAAAATTGTTTGAACAGTAAAAAACTAAAGGATAAAAACCAGTCATAAATCCAACCAGTAAAGGGTAATCTTTTGAACTACTTAAAAATCGATCTAATTTTTTTTTCAAACTTATTTTCATTCTAAAATTTGCAATTTTAATTACCGAAGTTTCATACTATACAAAATTCTATTCGTGTCTGTTATGACCTTTTTCTCAACAATGTCGAAATAATAAGAATATGCTTTCTCAAAATTTTCTTCATTATAAAAATCAAAATAATCTTTAAACTCTCTTTTACTTTCTAATAAAAATTTTACCCAAGAATCATCTCGAGTAGGAAATTCGATTAATAAATTACGAGACATTTTAGAAAAAAATTGAGAAGACATCGAAAACGGAATGTTGCCCGTAAGCGTTATATGATGAATCACTGCAAGAGCTAAGCAACCATCTAATTTTAACTCATTTACTCTATCAATAAAAGAATATCGTTCTTGGTTATTAAACCCATAATTAGCAGGTGGGTTTAATATATCAACCACAATAGGCAAGATAGATTTTTCCTTATTAATAATGGTCTGCTTATAGTTTTGTTCAACAGCATTAGCATCAATATCAGCAACAATTAGAAATGCCCCTTCTGCTTTTAGTTCTCTTGAAAATGTACCGTCGTTTCCACCAATATCAATTAAAGTTTTACCATTTATAGAAGAAAACCATTTGCTGGTCAGCTCTTTTTTTATGGCAATAGATTCATCTTTATAATTGGTTTGGTTGTAGTAATGGTCCCATTCTGTATTTTCTTTTATTTTTAAATCTTTTATAAAATCATAAATTCCTTCTAATAATTTAATTTGAGAAGATTTTGACAAATTATTTTTACCACTCTTTTTATCTGAAGCATATTTTCTTTCAAATTTTGCTAATAAATGGATGTTCGTCAATATTGTGGGACTAAAATAACTTTTAGTAGGTAATAGTTTCGATAACTTATCTATTGACATACCATCGATATGGTAAGACAGCATTTTTAAATTATCCAATCCGTAATAATAACTCAACACTAGTGGACCTAAAAAATGCATTATAAATTGCTTATAAGCATGCCAAGGCTTATTTTCCTGATAAAAATCGAATGATAAACTATCTATAAAAATAGGTTTACCTTCATGGAAAGTAACATTAAATGCAGAAGCATCTTTTAATGTAAAATTATTTTCAAGACAATATTTTTGGATTTTCAATGTGAGTAAGGCAGCTTGTTTATACTGCATAAAACTCCATTCGTAAGGATAGTTTATAAATGGAATTTTGTTGGGTTCAATAACAATTTGAGAATCATTTTTTGAAACCTCAATATGAGGTATCAAAAAGTTTTTATTAAATAATTTAGTATAAAACCCACACTCTGTTAAAGAATTATATTGTTTAAAATATATAGGATTAATAATTCTTTTTATCGAATTTCCATCTTTATATACAAAACCCGAAGGGTCTCTGAAGGATGATGTTATTCTTTCTGACTCCATTTATTTGTCATCTTCTTTTGAATCAATATCATCAAAAAAATCATTTTGGTTATCTTTTTTAATTCCAAAAAATGATTTAACAATCAGAATGATTTTTTTATAAAACAATACAAATCCTGCGGCAAAAGCTGCTAGAAATTGTA
>JASLID010000125.1 GCA_030153045.1 Flavobacterium sp. | reverse complement strand
AGACCTTCATCGGTGTGCAAAAAATAATTTATTATCCTTCGATAACTACTACTTGAGCAGCAACTTTACCTTTTCTTCCTTCTTCTTCTTCGTATGAAACACTGTCTCCTTCGCGTAACTCTTCAGCTTTAATACCTGTAGCGTGAACGAAGATGTCTTTTCCTGTTTCATCGTCTGTAATGAATCCATAACCTTTAGATTCATTAAAAAATTTTACTTTACCTGTGCGCATTCTTTTAAAAAAATAATTAATAATAGTCAAAGATATACTTTTTTGCGAAACAAACAAGTTTTTGACAAAAAAGTTAAATTTGATTGTAATCCATTCTATTTCAGAAGCTAAATAAAAAAGCGGAAACTAATCCGCTTTAAATTATGCTTTTACATTATTCTTTATGTTGACCATAATAGACAACTCTTCAAGTTGTTTATCATCGATTACCGATGGTGCGTCGATCATGACATCACGACCTGAATTATTTTTCGGGAAAGCAATAAAATCACGAATCGTTTCTTGTCCACCTAAAATAGCTACTAACCTGTCCAATCCAAAAGCTAAACCTCCGTGTGGTGGTGCTCCAAACTGGAATGCGTCCATTAAGAAACCGAATTGATTTTTGGCTTCTTCCTCAGTAAATCCTAAATATTTAAACATTAATTGTTGTGTTTCTTTATCGTGAATACGAATAGAACCACCGCCAATTTCGTTTCCGTTCAACACCATATCGTAAGCATTGGCGCGTACTTTTCCTGGATCGGTAGCCAATAAGTGCATGTCTTCCGGTTTTGGCGAAGTAAACGGGTGGTGCATGGCATGATAACGACCACTCTCTTCATCAAATTCCAATAACGGGAAATCTACCACCCAAAGCGGTGCAAATTCCTCTGGTTTTCTCAAACCTAATCGTGTAGCGACTTCCATACGAAGTGCACTTAATTGTGAACGTGTTTTATCAGCAGGCCCAGAAAGCACAAAAATCATGTCCCCAGCTTTTGCTCCAGTTACTTTTGCCCAGTTTGACAAATCATCTTGATCGTAGAATTTATCTACAGATGATTTATACGTTCCGTCTTCATTACATTTTGCATACACCATTCCTGACGCACCCACTTGAGGACGTTTTACCCAGTCAATTAATCCGTCGATTTCTTTACGAGTGTATTCTCCAGCACCTGGAACTGCGATTCCAACTACCAATTCAGCCGCGTTGAAAACCGGGAATTCTTTGTGTTTTGCAAATTGATTTAACTCACCAAATTCCATTCCGAAACGGATGTCTGGTTTGTCGTTACCATATGTTTTCATGGCATGTTCGTAGGTCATTCTCGGGAATTTCTCTACTTCGATACCTTTTAATTCTTTTAATAAATGACGTGTCAATCCTTCAAAAACATTCAAGATGTCTTCTTGTTCCACAAAAGCCATTTCGCAATCGATTTGTGTAAACTCCGGCTGACGGTCTGCACGTAAATCCTCATCACGGAAACATTTCACGATTTGGAAATATTTATCCATTCCACCTACCATTAACAATTGCTTGAAGGTTTGTGGCGATTGAGGCAGCGCGTAAAATTGTCCTTCATTCATACGAGAAGGGACAACAAAATCACGAGCTCCTTCTGGAGTTGACTTAATTAAATAAGGCGTTTCCACTTCACAGAAATCCAGATCAGAAAGGTACTTTCTAACTTCCATGGCCACTTTATGACGGAATAATAAACTGTTTTTTACCGGATTTCTTCTAATATCTAAGTAACGATATTTCATTCGGATGTCTTCTCCCCCATCAGTTTCATCCTCAATCGTAAATGGTGGGGTAATCGCTGCATTTAACACTGTTAATTCCGAAACTAAAATTTCGACATCACCAGTTGTCATGTTGGCATTTTTAGACTCACGTTCGATCACCGTTCCTTTTACTTGAACCACAAATTCGCGACCTAACGTTTTAGCTAGCTCGAAAACAGATTTATCTGTACGACTTTCGTCGAAAATTAATTGTGTAATTCCGTAACGGTCACGTAAATCGACCCAAATCATAAATCCTTTGTCGCGCGATTTTTGAACCCAACCTGAAAGGGTAACTTCTGTATTGATGTGTGATGCGTTTAATTGCCCACAATTATGACTTCTGTACATGGTAAAAAAATTTGAATGCAAAAATACTATTTTTAAATATTATTTCGGTATTTATATGCTTTAGTAATTTAACATAATTTTAAATTCATGTTCCATCGTAAGGTATATTTTTACATTCTAACTTTAAAATAAACACATTAACATGAAAAAAGCAATCTTTGCTATTTGCTCACTAGCAAGTTTAACCCTCAGTGCTCAAGTCGATTTTTCGATGAAAGTGGCTAACAAACCAAGTGATTCATTATTAATTAGAAGTCGCACTTTTACAAAATGGATTATCGCTGATAAATCAGGTGAATTCAAAACAACATTGGAAGCGCCAGACGGGTTTTATCAGCTAAAATTGGCAGAGCAATACACTAATTTATATTTGAAAAAAGGCAAGGATTTACATATTACATTAGATTATAATAAATTTGATGAATCCATAAAATATACGGGCAAAGGTGCCAAAGAAAACAATTTCATAGCCAAACGCATGTTGTCACAAAACGATAAAGATTATGACAGCGCAATGAAAGCAACTGATGCCAATCAATTAAAAGCGGAAATTGAAAAAATCAAGAACAAAATATTTGCTTCTATTCCAAAAGGATTAGATGAAGAATTCGTAACTGAGTTTAAAAAAAGTAACGAATTGGAATTGGCGGGTATTGAAAAATATGTTAGCAAATCGTTTGGATTAAAAAAATTAAATGGGACTGATTCGCCAACTTTCAATTATGAAAATCACAAAGGCTCAACTACCAAGTTAGAGGATTTTAAAGGCAAATATGTTTACATTGATGTTTGGGCAACTTGGTGCGGACCGTGTAGAGCAGAAATTCCTCATTTAAAAAAGACAGAAGAGGCTTATCACGGTAAAAATATTGAATTTGTAAGCTTATCTATTGATCAACAAAAAGACCATGATAAATGGAAAAAATTTGTGGATGAAAAACAACTAGGTGGTGTACAAATTATAGCAGACAAAGATTGGAATTCGGATTTTGTGAAATCGTATGAAATTCAAGGAATCCCAAGATTTATACTGATAGGTCCTGATGGGAAAATTGTAAATGCAGATGCACCAAGACCGTCATCACCAGAATTAGCGCAACTTTTAGACTCCTTAGTTAAACAATAGTTTCAATAGAAAATCAAAAAAAGCAAAAATCCAACACCTTTTTATTTTTCCAATGTTAAGTTTTCATTCAATGTTACTAAATTGTTAAGTAAAAGTTTTTTTATTGTAAACTATTTAATACATTTGAGTATATAATTGTGAAACCTTAAAATCCCAAAGCTATGAAAAAGTATATGTTATTAGGAGCATTAGTAATCTCAGGAGTTATTTTTGCACAAAATATTGAGCCTAAATATGAGATTCAAGGAAATTTAGTTAAAGCTACCTATTTTTATGACAATGGTCAAGTAATGCAAGAAGGTTTTTACAAAGATGGAAAAGTTCACGGGAAATGGATTTCTTACAATGAAATTGGAAATAAAACTTCATTAGGAGAGTATAACCAAGGTAAGAAAGCTGGAAAATGGTTTTTCTGGAATGAAAGTACTTTAAATGAAGTAGATTACACTAACAGTCGTGTCGCAGATGTGAAAACATGGACTAAAGATGCACTAGTTAACAGAAATTAATCTATTTAAAATATCAAAATCAACCTTTTCTCATGAAAGGGTTTTTTATTTAACCTATAAAATAAAAAAAGCTTCTCGATGTGAGAAGCTTTTTTTTGTGCGGATAATAGGACTCGAACCTACACGCCTTGCGGCACCAGATCCTAAGTCTGGCATGTCTACCAATTTCATCACATCCGCAAAAAATAAAAGATCTTTTTTGTGCCCTGCCTGGGCCCGGAGGCCTCGGAAAATACCTTGTTTTTTAGCTCAAAAAGGATTGCAAAGGTATTGTTTTTTGTGAATTAACAAAATCATTTATAAGAGAACTTTACCCACCTTTCTACCTTGATTTTAAATAAAATTAGAATTAAGCTGCTTAAATTGGAGAGCAATTCATGTAAAAG